>JBMTIN010000199.1:0-2055 GCA_049437345.1 Candidatus Marinamargulisbacteria bacterium | reverse complement strand
TTAAGGCATTGGCTATTTTAACCATGTCCTTTTTTATTATTTTTATATCGTTTTTTATTTTACTTATGACGGAAACCATTTCATTTTTTCCGCTGTTATTTGAAACCGTATCGGCATTTGCAACCGTGGGGTTATCGTTGGGCGTTACATCGGAATTATCGAGCATTGGTAAAGTGGTCATGATCTTTCTTATGTTTTTTGGTCGTGTGGGGCCATTGACGTTGGCGGTGGCCCTAACCCGGCAGCCCAAGCCCGCCAATTATAAATTGCCCAACGAAACCATTTTGTTAGGGTAACCAGTGGATCGTATAAATGTGGTATCATTAAAGGCATGAAAAAGTCCGTCGCGGTGATCAGTTTAGGGAAATTTGGTATTCAATTGGCCATTAGTTTGAGTCAGAAGGGTTATGATGTTATTGCCGTAGATCACCACCCTGAACGTGTGGATGACATTAAAGAGTTGGTCAATTTTGCGGTTGTTCTGGATGCCACCGATGAAAAAGCCATGCGAAGTGTGAATGTCGATACCGTTGATATTGCGGTTGTGGCCATGGGGACCAACGTTCAATCCAGTTTACTAGCCACGGCATTATTGCAAAAATTGGGGGTGGCCGATATTTATGTTCGAAGCATCAACCAATTGCAAGAAAATATTTTATTGTCAATGGGGATTCCCGCCCGTCGAATAATTAATATTGAAGAAGAAATGGGGGATCAATTATCGTCGAGTTTGGCATCGGGTAAAATTGGGCGGTACATTCAAATTTCAGAGCGGCATTCGTTAATGGAAATTCGTGTGCCTGGTTTTTTTGTCGATAAAACTTTAAAGGCATTGGATATTCGGCGTCACTATAAAATTAATGTGGTGGGCATTAAACGCTTGGTGCCACATGTGGATGATCAGGGTGAGGTTCAGTATGATGTTCGTATGACCGATATTCCAGACCCTGAAGACCCCCTTCAGGCCTCCGATGTTTTGGTGATTTTGGGAACCGATGAAAATATTGGTATTTTTATTAAGATGGGAGATGATCAGTAATGCGACGTTGGCTGGACCGTATCCCCTTAATTTGGAAGTACATTGCCATGTCGCTTTTAATTTTTGTTGCGTTTTATTTTTCGTTTTATTTTTTTACAAATCGGGTATTGGCCATTTTAAAAGATGCGTTGAACGTTAATGTTCCGATCAGTATATTTAAAGGGGACTTTATTTGGTTTTTTATTTGGGGGGCGGTGCTAAGTGTATTTTTATTAATGCTCATGTATTTTGATCTTCATTATTTTTTATCTCGTTTAAATAACCATTTTAAATATGCCATTGCCCGTAAAAAGTTGATTCCTAATTTAGAAGAATTTCAGTCCAACGATTTGTTTCAAGATATTTCAGTCAATGCGAATCATATGTTTTCGCTATTTAAGAACTTTGATCAAATGAAGTCATCGCGAATTTCAATGGAGATTACCAGCATTAAAGCGTTGATTAATGTGATTTCTGAGGGGGTTATTTTTGTTAATCAAGATAAAATTGTCACACATATCAATCATCAAGCGGAAGCCCTGTTGCGATTAATTCCCGGTGAAATTATTGGTGAAACCATTTCTCGTTATATTAACGATGACCAATTATTAATGCATTTAAATACCGCTTTAACCAATGATCAAAAAATAACCGATATTAAACTGACGATTCGTGAAACTGAATTCGTTAATTTAACCATTCTTCCCGTTAAAAATAAGTTTGGTGAATTAATTCGAGCGATCATTATTTTTCAGTCGTTATAGGTTATCCATATTCATCCAAGTAGTTTGATGACAAGGGGGGCGGCGGAGACTCCGTGACCATATGGCTCAGCTGATGGGGAAGCGCTGTGGGGGAGGGTGTTAATCGGGACCGTTGCGGGCGTGACTTTTTTAAGTTTAGCGTCATAAAAAGGATGTCAAGTACAGGTCGCCAATCAAATGATACCCATGGCGTTAGTGTTTTTTGAATGAGCTGGGTTATCTCGTTTATAGATTTATTGGGGATGTTTGACATCGACATTCGTGGAATCCTGG
>JBMTIN010000198.1:0-2076 GCA_049437345.1 Candidatus Marinamargulisbacteria bacterium | reverse complement strand
TTTATGCCAGAGTTATGCAGAGGTCTTTATTAATGAAAAAATATCCCTTAAATAGTGACGTGTCTTGAATGACCTTTCATTAAACCGTTTTAATAGTAATATTAACAACAATGGGGCTTGGTATGGGGGCTCATTGGCAATCATCGATAGAAGGTAGCCGTGCCACGATCAAAATTATGGGTTTATAAATTGGTAAGAATGGGTATGTAAATAATTAAGTAGGGGGGGGCATGTCAAAACAAAAAAAAGATTATTACGAGTTGTCACAATTAAGTGATCAGTTTAGTGCGGATATGGCCCCAATATACCATGATTCAAAAAAGAAACGGTTTTTTAAGCAAGGCCGATCGTCTTTTTTAGATGAGTTTTATACCATGTATCGAAAATGGGTGAAAAATGAATGAAATACCAATCGCCCTTTAATAATATGATTCCGATCAAAAAGGTGTAATCCGTTGACCGCATTAAAATGGATCTGCAGGAAAAGTGGATCATTGGAGTAAGAATGGGGCCGTTAATGGCAAGCGTATTTTTTGGTAGTTTTGATGATTTTTTACCCACCGATTAATGGGGGAGTTTATAAGTTTTTTATGATACTCTGTAGTGTATGAAACATATCGCTATTATTGGGGCCGGTTTGGCCGGTTTAGCTTGTGCGCACGGTTGCACTTTAAAAGGGCACCAAGTAACACTGTTTGATAAAAGCCGTGGGGCCAGTGGTCGTACCACCACCAAACGTTGGCCAGAATCTTCGGGGATTGATATGGGGGCGCCCTACATTTACTTGGATCAGTTAAGTTCAGTGACGGCCTCGATAGTTCGCTTCTTGAAAGATCAGGGGGTCATTGCGCCGTGGGATTACGTGACACGGTCGAATGGTCAATATAAAACCACTCGTGTGCATGTGGGGGTGCCTAAAATGAGTCAACTGGCACGGGCATTATGTGCGGATATTTCGCTGGTACCACAGCAACGAATTCAGAGGATATCTCAAATGGGAAATCATTTTAAACTATTTTCTGAATCACAATCATTTGATGGTTTTGATCAGGTTGTTTTTGCTATTCCATCGCCACAATTGCGTTTGATTCAAGGCCTTCCTCAAGATCTTTATGACTCGGCGAAGGCGGTTGATTACGATCCTGTCATTACATTATTATTCGCTTCAAGAAAACCATTGTGGACAGATAATGTGGACGAAGATCATGTTGATAATGGCCTTATTGATTATGTTGTGGCCGATTCCCGAAAGCCAGGCCGTAAAACGGTTCATGACACGTATGCCGTGCATTCGAATCGTGATTGGGCGATGAACGCCATCGATAGTTTAGATAAAGATACCTTGCAAACAACGCTCATGACGTCTCTTCAGACACACTATGGTCTGGACTCAACCGATAGGGGGCACGCGTTGATGCATGCTTGGCGCTACGCACACGTTCAATCGAAAGCGCCGCGAATGAAGGATGGCTATGCGTCGTCAATCACAGTCCCTGGGGTGCATGCGTGTGGGGATTGGTGTCATGGGGGAGGCATTGAATCGGCGCTTGAAAGTGGGGCGTGTTTGGCCAATAATAAGCTATAATGTGGACCATTCCTTATCGTAACTTAACGACTGTATCAAGCATGCGAAAGTTGGCATTGGCGGCTTGGGGGGCCCCGACCGATCCTTCAGTGAATGTTCAGTTGGATTTAGACATTACCCATTTGTTAATGCATTTAGGAGGGGATCGACGTCAATTAAAGTATGCCATGGTCAAATTGATGTCCATGATGATTCATACCGTGCCGGAATTGAATATGGTTATTGTGCGGGGAAAACTACGTCAACGCGCTAATAATCGCATTTTTGTTCCCACCGTGTTTCGTCATAATCGTCAATGGGATTTAAATGGTATTTTTATTGATGACGCGTTTAATATGTCCGTGACGGCCATTAAATCAATATGGCAAACCAAGGTGTCTCGGCTTCGACGAGGGGAAGATATACCAATTGAACGGGTGGCCCGTTTATTTAAACGATGCCCATATTGGGCGGGAAAATCCATGGTGTGGGTGGTGGATTTTGGTCCCAGT
>JBMTIN010000197.1:0-2077 GCA_049437345.1 Candidatus Marinamargulisbacteria bacterium | reverse complement strand
TGGGTGCGGACGTTGGGTTAGAGGCAGGTGGGTTTGAGATGCGTGGGGGAGTGGTTGATTCTAAGACGCTCCAGATAACAGTCAATGAGATGGAGGTTGTCTCAAGTGATATTCGTTCGTTAGAGAAAATAAGACTAACTTCTGGCTATATAAGTATCAATGAGACATCTATACATACAAATGATTTACAGATTACAGCCAAAAATATGAGAAATGAAGGCAATTATTACGACACCTCAAGAATAGCTATTATGTCAGATGATGTAAAAGAAATGGATGCTTCAATAGATACGAATACTATTCACTACAAAGTAAAAAATTTAGATATTAAAAATACAATGATAGCTGCAAAAAGCCAGTTCAGCATATCCGGTGACACTTTAAAATTAGATAACAATGTATGGTTCTCAGATGAGATAAACATTAAAACACAGTCGCTCTTGTCTCAAAGTAATAGCGTTCATTCAAACTTTCTTGATATAGGGTATATCAGCCTTGATTTTTTAGATTCGGAGGTAATAGTAAATAAGGAATTGGGTCTTGTTGGGGAAAAGCTGTATCTGGATTATTCGACACACATATATGCAAATGAAAATGCTTTTATTGATAATAAAGAAATTAAAAATGAGGCAAGGATATTTACAAAAAAAGGGGTAGTTTTAGCGAAGGAAAAACTTATCAATCAAGGTAGTTTTATTGCAGAAAACATGATGGTTTCAGCAAATTCTATTCAAAATAGTGGCACATTTTCGCAGGGAATACGTCTAAACATTCATTCTGACAGTGTAGAGAATAGCGGAGAAATTTTAGGGGGATCTATTGATATAAATAGCAATAATTTAACACATTCAGGGAACATTAAGAGCAATAACAGTGGAAACATAAGCACGAAGTATATGACCAATAATGGGCACATAGACCTATCAAGACTTTCAATCAATGCCATCGAATTTCAAAATAACGCAGATATTTATGTCGAAGACGATATGTCAATCACTGTGAAAAAGAGTAAAAATTCGGGCCATGTTTATGCAGGGAATATCAGTAAAATTAGGGGGGACCTTGATAATAGTGGAGGAATATTATTATCAAATAATACCCTTGACCTTAATTTTTTAACTCATCTAAATAACAAAGACGGAGAAATCTACGCTCACACTTCATTACTGTGGAGGCCTTCAGAAAATGTCTTTACAAATGAAGGACTTATCGCTGTTACTGGTGAAGAGGGGATAGTCACCATGGGAATGGATCGCATTCAAAATTCGGGGCGACTGTATTCAGCCGGAGACATGTATTTAGATGCTGGGGATAAGGGGCGTTTAAGTGGCGATATTCAAAGTAAACTTCGTATAAAAATACGAGGAAAAAACGTTGTAATCGATGGACAACTCAAAAGTGAGGGACTGATTCAAAGTGACGTAGAGGATACATTGATTCTGGATGATACAGGGACATTGCAGTCACAGAATGTATATTTACATGGAGATAATATTACCCTTTTAGGATCTATCAAAGCTGACTCAGCAGAATTTCATGCAGGCACTATCTACCATGAAGGACGAATATCGGGAAGTTATGTTGGTTTTGATGCATCACACTACATAAATATAAAAAATGTATTGGATGTTTCTGACCAACTATTTTTGAAGTCAGGAAAAAAGATGGATATAGAAAAAAATGGGAATATTAATGCGCGAGAAATAATTTTAAGAAGTGATGGAGACATAGTGAATAAAGGCGTTGTTCAATCGCAAAAAATGCAGATATTTTCACATAATCTTGAAACACACTCTCACGGTCAATGGCTTGCTAAGGAGGATCTTCTAATAAAAACACAGAGAATGCTTAGAAATAACGGCTCAATAAGTGCAAATTTACTACTTATTGACTATGAAGAATATGATCAAAACGATAAGAATAACAGTACCAATGTCAAACATCCGAACATATCACGGTTAGACATAATAAATAATGGCGATTTATATTCAGATACAATTCTCAAAATTAGGAGCAATGGAATGCTTCAAAATGGAGGTACTGTAAATAAAATAAGAACCGGCCCTATAACAGTCGA
>JBMTIN010000196.1:0-2083 GCA_049437345.1 Candidatus Marinamargulisbacteria bacterium | reverse complement strand
TTTATAGAGGCCGTCATTGGGGACATGTCACCCAAGGATTTTGATCGATTTCATGCCCGGGTGGCGGTTCATTATCGCCACAAAGTATCCACCAACCATCCCGATGCAAATTACGTGGCAACACTGACGCGTGTTATGTCTAAATGCAAGCAGAACCGGGTGTGGAACACCGTAACCACGTCGGGAAAATACGATGCGGTGGCCAAACGACCCCCGTTTATTATTGGCTATACGGCCGCCGAATTGGCGGCGTGTAAAACACAGGATATTCAAACTAAAATAGAGGCATTGTCATCAAACGTCGCCATATCGGTAGAAAATCGGTCACGGATCATGTGTGAATTAATGATCCGCCACCCGCATCATTTTAAAGTGGCCATGAAATACCTAGAGGACAATGCCAAGATAACGGAATCGACGAACCCGTTAGTGAATAATGAAGCTCAACAGGGAGAAGACGATATTTATACAATGGAGCCAGAAAAGAGTAAATTAAACACCCCGCTCAATGCGTCGGGTGAATTATTTAAAGAAACCATGCGGCGCATTGCCAATGATCGGGGATACCACGTGTTGTACGATGACGTATATCGAAGCCCACGTTATCGTGGGTGGGGGCGTAAACAGGGCGTGGTATCGTCGGGTAAACATGATGCATCAACACAACGTGGCGATATCACCACATTACAAAAACTGCCGTCATTGAAGGAATACGATACAGTAAATAAAATGCTCAATGAAACATCGGTTCAAAACTTTAAGCGATTGGCCATTGGGTTGGGGACGGATTGGATCATCGACATGGCCAATGAAAACCAGTTGAGTGTGGCTGTGTTAAAACGGTTATTAGACAAGGGCGTATCGTCGCGACGATTCATGAATCGTGCGGCGCTGTCAGGGTCGTTGGGGCCATTAAAATGGGGAATGTCAGATATCAATCGATTGGTGACCGATGTAACCAAACGCTTGGTTCAGAAAGCGGTGCCGACGAATGAAACAGAAAAAGAGACGCATTTTAAGTTAATTAAAACCATGGTTGAGCATCAACCCCATTTGGATGGCCCCACAATGGTGGATAGCCTAATGCAGGGGGGGGTGGCCCCGATGCTTGCGGCCCTATTTTTAACCACGATAGGACCACTTTTATTATTGTTTGGGTTTAATAGAGCACGTGAACTATATCAGACAAAGATTCTTCAGCCATTGACATTGCCTTACTTTAATCAATCCAATGCGGTTAAGGACGCATTGTTATCTCATGTTTACAATGATATGCCAATAAAGAACCTTCGTCCGTTTTTGACCCATTTAATCAAAGAAAATAGTCAAAATACGGCATTGACGGTGCTGGCGGGTGTTGATGTCAAGAAACATATTCAGATGCTTGACGAACTGAATTTACAACAAGAGAAATCGAACAATACAATACACTCTAATCTAAAGCCAACCATTATGCTAAAAACAGCGATAGCGATAAGTGATCAAGACCATACACCACCATTAGATGACCACCAGATTCATTTAATGGCCATGCTATTATCGGTGAAATCACCAGGGAAATCGGTGAAATCACCAGGGAAATCGGTGAAATCACCAGGGAATGTGTACGGGGAAGCTCCTTTAACATTAAACGCGTCGTGGGTGGTTAAACAACTTCAGAAAACTCCGCCTCCCACCCATGTTATTCAAGCATTAAATAAAGCCATCGAAAAAGACTATGTGGATGACACGGATCTGTATTCGGTGGTGAAACAATTGGGCAAAGAGGGGCTGAAACAATTGGGCAAAGAGGGGCTGAAACAACTAATTAATAAGTTTAAACAGGGGCAAGACTCATCGGGTAATAAGCTAATGCTGAAGACGGAGATTTCCACATCAGTATCCAATGTTGCATTAAGCGATGACATGACTCAATTACTTCCAAAGCTTATGGGTGCCGTGGCCAAACAAGTGTCGAATCAAAAAGCCAATGATTGGTTACAAGTGGTGTTTAATGCCCTTGATTCTCAATCTTCCACGACAACGGATATTAGCCCTCAAATAAAGGCGTTAAAAGAGACCATTATTCATACCATGAAAGCGC
>JBMTIN010000195.1:0-2090 GCA_049437345.1 Candidatus Marinamargulisbacteria bacterium | reverse complement strand
GTGCAAATATTAAGAAAAAAATGACAATTTGACTTTGGGTAATGATCATCGAGAGTAGATGGGAATTTGCAGCCATAAGCTGCTGGTCATATCAATGATAAGGCCTGCCATCCATGGAAATGTTGCCGCTAAAATTAAAAAAACAGCCACCATTTTTGGTACAAATGTTAAGGTTTGTTCCTGAATTTGTGTCACCGCTTGAAACAGTGCAATGATAAGCCCCACAACCAAGCCCACCCCAACTGACGGAAGCGATGTAATAATAATTGCTTGAATGCCATCATTTAAAATGGTGCTAACATTATCCAGTGTCATTGATAGATGCCCTGAATTGCCTTACTGAAACCCATTCAAAAGGCCTCTCGTAATTAAGTTCCAACCATCAACCAATACAAAGAGCAGTATTTTAAAGGGCAATGATATCATAACCGGACTAAGCATGAACATCCCCAAGGACAGCAATATGTTGGATACCACCAAATCAATAACAATGAATGGGATAAACAGCATAAAACCAATTTGAAATGCGGTTTTAAGCTCTGAAATCATAAACGCTGGAATTAGGACATAAATTGGAACGTCTTTTATGTTCGTGACTTCAGGAGTTTTAGAAAACTCAATAAACAACGCTAAATCTTGCTGTCGGGTGTATTTGAGCATGAAATCTCGAAATGGCTGAATGCCATTCTTAAAGGCTTCATCTTGGGTAATGGTTTTATTTTGATAAGGAATGATTGCATTTTCATAAACGTTAATCCACGTGGGTGTCATTACGTAAAATGTCATAAATAACGCAATGGAAACAATCACCGGGTTGGGAGGGGATTGGTTGGTCCCAATGGCACTTCGAATCATACCCAGAACAATGGCAAATCGGACAAAGGATGTGGTTGAAATTAAAAAAAATGGGGCAATGCTAATGGATGATATGGCCAGTAAAAGGTTTACTGATGAGCTAAATTGCAGCGGTTGGGTAAAGGAATCTAAATCAATGGCCATGGTTGTTTGACCAAATGTAAGCGGGGCAAGAAGCATTAGTAACGACAGTATTGCTGGTATCATAATTTATCGATTAGCCGTATGGTGGTATTTGTTGCACCAATCAAATATTGAGAACCCTTCACATCAATTAAAAACACGTTTGACTGGGTGCCGGTTGCTACCCGATCAATAATTTTAATATCCTTGCCCATGTGGTTTTTTTGAAGGTTTTTACTGGACTTTAATATCACCAATAGCACCCCAATAATTGCAATGGATGAAATAATGAACTTAATGTAATAGCCCAGGTCCATCTACGCGATATTGGCCAACGATTCAATATGGGTGATTCGAATACCGTAATTGCTATTTACGGCCACAACTTCGCCTCTAGCAATCACTTGGTCGTTAATGACCAAGTCCAGTGGTTCACCCACCAAGCGTGATAATTCCACAATGGAACCACTTTTTAATTCATATAATTTTTTTAAGCTGAGCTTTGAACGGCCAAGCTCTATGGAAACATCTACTTTTATATTTTTAAATAGATTTTTATCGTAGGATTGGTTGGCTGCGATTGATTTTGGCTCATCAAATTGCACTTTTGATACACTAATGCCAAGGTCGCTTTCTTTTTCTTCAAACAGGCTTTCATCAATGTCAAATGACTCGTCATTATCAAAAAAAGAGTCGTCGCTGTCCAACCCATCTGTGGTGTCATTAAGTCCCAGAGGGTCCGCTTCTGTTGATGCTGTGGGCGATGGATCAGGCGTTGTCGCTGATTCTTTAGCAGGTTGGTTGGGTTCATTTACGGAAAAAGATGACTCCATAATTGGATCAAAATTGGCCAATGGATCATTGAATTCGGAATCGTTCATAATTTAAGCACCTCTTCTGTTAATAAATTAAAATCAATCGCAGCTGAACTGGTGGGGGCAAATTCAAAAATTGTTTTTCCCTGACCGGCCGCTTCTGATATTGTAACATTTGCACGTATTGGTGAAGAAATATATTTTGAAAATATTCTTTCTAAACTATCATGCACATGTTTCGTTTTATTATTATGTCTATTATAAAACGTTGGGATTATTTTTGATACTTTTATTGAT
>JBMTIN010000194.1:0-2090 GCA_049437345.1 Candidatus Marinamargulisbacteria bacterium | reverse complement strand
TTGAGCGATTACATGGGGGATTCACACCATGGGGTTTATATTGATCAGCCGGGCGGGGGTGAGGCTCGGATTCCCATGAACAATGCCCAACGTTTTGGATTGGCCCAGCATCATACCGCCACACATTTGTTGCATGAGGGATTACGAAATATCGTGGGGGCGCAGGTTCAGCAGGCGGGATCTTTGGTGGATGTGAATCGGTTGCGATTTGATTTTACATACAATAAAGCGGTAACGCCGGATCAACTATTGGCGATTGAAACAGCTGTAAATAACTGGATTCGGACGGCACAGGCGGTGGTTGTTTCAGATGAACCCATCGCAGATGCTAAGGCCCGTGGGGCGCATGCCATGTTTGGCGAAAAGTATGGAGAAACGGTGCGTGTGGTCGATATTCCGGGGGTTTCGTTGGAACTATGTGGGGGAAACCATGTAACGAATACACGAGATTTGCAGTCGTTTAAAATAACATCGGAATCAGCGGTGGCGGCCGGGACGCGTCGTATTGAAGCCGTGGTGGGTGAACAACGGGTAGCACATGTCATTGAAATGGATCGGAAAAAAGTGTACGGTGAGTATAAAAAGCGGTGGGATGCTTTGCATAAAAAGGCCGTGGGTATGGATGTGTCTATGCCGGATTTATTGCCTAAAACAGCTCTGATTTCTGACGTTATACCGGCAACAAATGCATTAATAAAACATGCAAAGATCATCGAAAAGCAGTTAATTCAAACGCAGCAATCCGCCGCAAGTACTTTATTTGACGATGTGATTCAGTCCCCGGTACCTTTAAAGTTGGGGCATGGTGTGGCGGTATTTAAGGTAATTGAGTCACAACCCGTTCCTGTGTTGCGTGATTTGGCCGACCGTGTTGTGAATACCCTGGGGGACTGTGCGGTGGTATTGGTGTCTGGTGATGCCGCGAAGGGGCATGCCATTGCCAAAGTATCTCCAAATGTAATGAATCATATTAGTGCCAAATCATTGATCCAAGATTTAACCGAGATTACCGGTGGGGGTGGTGGCGGGCGTGATGCCATGGCCCAAGCGGGTGGGATTGGGGTTCAACGTGCCCATGAAGGGGTGGCGTTTATTCATAAAAAATATGCAACGATTACTGGGGATTGATTATGGGGATGTTCGAATTGGGGTGGCTGTGTCGGACCCTTTGGGACTTACGGCCCAGCCCGTAGGCACACTTCAAAATACCCCCACGGTGATTGATGATATTATTGAGATTATTCAGCAAAAAAAAGTGGGTAAAATTGTGATGGGGTTGCCGAAAAATCAGCAGGGTGGGGACTCTAAAAAGGCCGCAACGGTGCGTGATTTTTCAGCCGCATTGCAGGCCAAATATGCCATTGATATTGAATTTGTTGATGAACGGTTTTCAACCGTTGCTGTTAACAAGCATCTCATCGGGTTGGATGTATCCCGAAAAAAGCGAAAAGGGGTGGTCGATACTCAAGCCGCCATGTTTATTTTACAGGGGGTTTTGGATCGGGTGTCGTGACCTCGGCATCTCGGCTGAACGATATTCTTAAAACAACCACTCATATTCAGTGGGGGTGTCATTATGCGCGTACTGGATCAACCAATGCCGATGCTTTGTCTTTAATCCGGTCCACACCCGCGTATTTAAACGTGCCCGGTATGGTTGTGGCCGATCACCAAACATCGGGCAAAGGGCGTCAGAATAAGTCGTGGGATGCGCCTCCAGGGGTCGATATTTTAATGAGTGCCGTGGTTTGGCCTACGGTGCCGGTATGCGATTGGCCAACGGTCCCATTTGCCTTGGGTTTAGCCGTACGTGCGGCGTTGCGTCCCCATGTGCCGTCATCGTATTCGGTTCAGTTAAAATGGCCCAACGATATTTTAATTAATCATCAAAAATGTGTGGGGTTATTGGCGGAAGCGGATACCAAACGACATGCGGTGGTTTTGGGGGTAGGGATTAATGTGAATCAGCTGCCCACGGATACTACACGTACCAGTTTGCGTGTGGTGAATCAAATGCTCATGGATCGATGGGGGATATTATCGGATGTGATTCATTCATTGGATACGCATTGGACAGCCATTGAATCGGG
>JBMTIN010000193.1:0-2138 GCA_049437345.1 Candidatus Marinamargulisbacteria bacterium | reverse complement strand
GGGTTACGCCTCCCACCACATTTTTGCCATAATCATAACACTGTTGAGCGTGGAATCCACCCTCAGACCCTGTAATGCCTTGCACAATAATTTTTGAATGTTTGTTAATTAAAATGGCCATTAGTTACTCCCAGTTGCCGCTGAAACGACTTTTTCTGCTGCGTCTGCCAACGATGTTGCTGGAATAATATCCACATTGGCATTACCTAAAAGATCCTTCGCAATGTCGGCGTTGGTTCCCTCTAATCGAACAACCACCGGAACCGATAAATCTAAATCTTTCACGGCTTCAATAATTCCATTGGCTACACGGTCACATCGGACAATGCCCCCAAAAATATTGATGAGAACGGCCTTAACACTGTCATCAGATAAAATAATTTTAAAACCATTTTTAACCGTCTCAACATTGGCGCCACCGCCAACATCTAAAAAGTTGGCCGGTTCGCCCCCTTGAAGTTTAATAATGTCCATGGTTGCCATGGCCAAACCAGCTCCGTTGACCATGCATCCAACATTCCCATCTAATTTAATGTAATTTAAATTGGATTTTCCAGCTTCAACTTCCGTCGGATCTTCTTCGGCAATATCGCGCATGTCCACAATATCACTGTGACGATACAGCGCATTTGAATCAAAGTTAAATTTAGCATCTAACGCCACTAATTTTCGATCGTCAGTAATGATCAGTGGATTAATTTCGGCAATCGATGCATCGGTGTCTCTATAACAATTATAAAGGTTGATAAATAATGGGATGGCTTGTTTAATAATATCTTTTTCTAATCCCAAGCCAAAGGCAAGTTCACGGGCTTGGTATGCTTGTAATCCCAGGGAAGGATCGACCCAAACTTTAATGATTTTTTCGGGGGTTTTTTCGGCGACTTCTTCAATTTCAACCCCGCCCTCGGTGGATGCCATAACGACATCTTTGCCTTTGGCGCGGTCCAATGTAATCGCCAAATAAAATTCACTGGCAATGTCCAACGCTTCAGCCACCATAATTTTTTGAACGGGCTGACCTTCTTCGGTGGTCTGATGGGTGACCAGTTGCATGCCTAGAATTTGCTTGGCGGCATCCATGGCTTTTTCTTTGGTTGGGCAAAATTTGACCCCGCCACCTTTACCTCGTCCACCCGCATGAATTTGTGCTTTGATCACAAATTGGCTGGCATTAAATTGTGTTGAAACAGCCGTAATGGCCGACTCGATTTGATTTTCCGATTCACAGACAACACCATCTTGAATTGGAATGTGGTACTTCTTTAATAGCTCTTTCGCTTGATATTCATGAATTTTCATATTTTCAATTGTAACGAATTCAACTGTTTTGAACAAGTTATGAACGATGTTTTTGTTAGATTATGACGGAACCGTCCAATCAGGGTCATATTGGTCGGGATGTTTAGGTGTAATGGTTTGGTAAAATGTGCGAATGGGGGGCATGTCGGTTTGAATATTTCCCTTGGGGTAGTTACAAGAATGAATGCCGATGGTTTTTGTTTTATAATCAATATAGCCCAGAGCAATGGGAATGCCGGCCTGTTGAGCAATGTAATAGAAACCTGTTTTCCATTTTTTGACCTTGGCTCGGGTGCCTTCTGGCGTAAAAATAATATGACCTGTTTTAATGGCGTTTAAGTGATCAATTAATTGTTGTGTCAGGCCATTGGGCTGACGTCGATCAACAAAAATAGCACCTAGAGAACGAAGTAACGGACCAATGAAGGGGCGATTCCAAGTATCTTTAATAATAAATTTAATGGATAATCCAGTTTTTTTTGCCGCAATTAAGCCCAGTACCGCGTCCCAATTGCTGGTGTGTGGCGCTTGAATGATAATACTTTTATTAATATGAGTGAGTGGTTTTGTGGCGATCGTCCAACCCCATGGATTTATTAAACTAACCATCTTTACACTATATCATGATAGCGAGGATCTTGGGTGTGATTTTGTACGACGGTCGATACACTTCTTTTGATGATATTGGCAATATCTGAGTGTCGCAAAGTCTGAAGTTAAGAAAAAATTATGGCCCAATACAATTGATTTGAATGACCTTGTTTGCTATATTGTTAGTATTGTTGGGGTGTAGCCAAGCGGCAAGGCAGCGGGTTTTGGTCTCGCGATCGTTGGTT
>JBMTIN010000192.1:0-2141 GCA_049437345.1 Candidatus Marinamargulisbacteria bacterium | reverse complement strand
GGTTATCATCTCAATAATGGCCGACTGATACTCCCCCACATCATCCGAGGTTAGTAATCCCGATACATTATGATCCACCACATTCTTAATCCCCATTTCATTCAGACCAATCACGGGGGTGCCACACATGAGCGACTCCACCGCCGTTAATCCTTGTGTTTCGGTTTTGGATGGAAACACCAACGCATCGGCCGCATAATACGCACAATAAACGTCATGTTTGCTCAAATACCCCGTTAACGTTATACGATCGCTTAATTGATCGGCCATAATCCGTTTTTGAACGGCCGCCATTTCGGGGCCGTCGCCAATAATAGTACAATGAATATCATGCCCTTGGTTAATCACCGCATGAATCGCATCCAATAAAAAATGGATGTTTTTTTCTTTCCCCACGCGCCCGACAAACAATGCATTAAATGCCGTTTCGCACATGTGGGTGGCCTTAAACGCGGAAATATCCGACGTCGATGGGGTGATATGATGAACCCCACTGGGCAATACTTGAATGGGCGTGGTGATATTATATTGAGACAATTGACGGTGCATTTCATCCGTTGGCACAATAATTCGATCGCATTGATTGCAAAACGATTCCGACTCACGTCGAGCGTATTTTGCCACAAATTTTTTCGGCAACAAGGGAACGTAATGTATATACTTCTCAAAATAGGTATGGTACGTATGAATCACAGGTAAGGACAACTGTTTGGCCACCCTTAAACCAATATACCCCATGGTAAATGGCGTATGAATATGAATAATATCCAAATCCAACTTGGCCATATCCTTTATTCGTTTATTATATGGCCATACCAACCGATACTCTTTTTGAAAAGGATACACCACGGAAGGAAATCGCCAAATATGGTCGGTGGACGCCTGAGGTGGCCGAACATTGGGGCAAAACACCCACACCTTATGATGCGGCTGTAAGTAGTCGATGGCGGCTTTAATGCTGGTCACAACACCATTGATTTGAGGTTCATATGTATCTGTAAAAATACCAATATTCATTGTGTCACTATTATATATTTTTATTTCAATTCATGTCGACTTTATTGTAGTATTAATTTTAAATGAAAAAATTAAAAATCCACGTGATTGCCGAAGAGTTTGTGGGCGAAGCCAACGGCGTAACCACCGCCATACTAGAACTTATTGAATCGTTAAAACACGACCCTTTTTACGAACTGGTCGATACCATTGCCGATGCCGATGTGATTCATGCCCACACAATTGGTTTGGATTACATTAAACAATCCTTTAAATACAAACAAAAAATGGTGGTCTCAGCGCATGTCATCCCCGATTCATTTCTAGGCAGTTTAATTTTTAGCCGATTATGGCGCCCCTTGGCGAAAGCCTACTTAACATTTGTGTACAATCGATCCAAAGAAGTCGTGGCCGTTTCACCTTTTGTCAAACTAGAACTCGAAAAAATTAACGTTCAATCTAAAATTCATGTGTTGTGCAATAGTGTGGATCGATCAAAATTCAAACAAAACGAGACCCTACGAAGTACCTTTCGTAAAAAACATCAACTCACCAATGAATTTGTGGTGACGTGTGTGGGGCAAATCCAACCCCGAAAAGGCATTTATGATTTTATTGATACCGCCAAAAAATGCCCGGACATCACCTTCGTATGGGTGGGGGGGACCCCATTTAAAGGATTAACTGCGGAATATAAAAAACTCCAAGAGGTGGTCAAGGCGGCCCCCAAAAACATTCGTTTTTTAGGCATTGTTGATTTCAAAGACATGCCCGCATACTATGCTATGTCCGATGTGTTTTTCATGCCATCGTACCAAGAAAACTTTGCCTTTGCGACCATCGAAGCCAGCGCCGTCAAACTGCCATTATTGCTTCGAGATAACGTTGAATACCCCTCCTCTTTATTCACCCATTACCTTAAAGGAAGCCATGCCAATGATTTTGCCACCATTGTCACAAAACTTAAAAATGACCCCGATTTTCTGTGTCACTGGCAACAAGAGTCCGATACCTTGGCCAATAAATATGCATTGGATGCCTATATGGCCCAGTTAAAACAAATTTATTTGGGCGTCGTGGGCCAAAATACATGATACGCCCACACAAATAACCCGGCCGACCACGCAAACCCTTTCTCGCTTTTA
>JBMTIN010000191.1:0-2124 GCA_049437345.1 Candidatus Marinamargulisbacteria bacterium | reverse complement strand
ATTTTTAACCCTTGAGGCATATCATGCATCATAGTTTATTGGCTCGGTTTAAAGAGGTGAGTATTCATGGTCGCATTGACCCTTTTTTTGAAGCGGATATTTTACATTTTTTAGAGACGCCCATGGCGTTTTCTTTAAACCTGAAGCGAGCACATCATCAATTGGCCTTATATGGGGTCGATCATGTTGCTATTCGACAAGCTTTTTTTAATAATCAGTCATGCGCGCAACGATTGGCTATCTTTAAGCAGAAAATAACAGTGATAGGGTTGGTTGAGTGGATCGAAAATGCACTAAAGGTCTCCGTGAATCAGTTGATCGATGTTACGGATATTGGGAAAGGGCGAACCATTTATAAATTGCAATTTTCGAATGGCGTATCGATGGTTCTAAAAGAGAAGTGCAACAATACCCAACAGCAGCTGAATCAATTGGCGACTCAATTTGGTGTTTCTGTTGGTACCGTTTATTTTCATAATGATGGGCACCGATTATGGGAATTGTCAGAATTCCTAAATGAGTCGGGGGTATTTCATTTAAAACGGTCAGATTTATTAATTATTTATGCACGCGCAGCCGCGTTTGGTGATTTTATTGGCTTGGGTGATCGTCATTTTGAAAATTACATTTTAAAAGAGGGCCATTTAATTTCAATTGATGTGGCCCATTTAATGGATACTGATAATTGTCATTGGACCGAAAAGTATATTTCGGGTGGTTTGTATGAAGTCTGTTTATTGCAATCGTATATTGAAGATGGTGCCGGGGCCATTAACGCAGCCATGGTATTATTTTTAAAGGAATACAGCCATCGCATGGTGGATTTATTTAATCAAGGACATCATGTTGATTTACCCCAATTTTATTGGGTGGATTATCGGCAATGTCTTCAAAAAATGATTCCCAGTTATTTACCTTCGTTAATGGCGATGTTTGATCGATTGCATTACAAATTTGTATTAACACAACTGGTCCATCAGGGGGTATCATTGGAAGCCTACCCCGAATTAAAGATGTACTATCATGCCGATAAATCTCGTATATCCACCTTTTTTCGGAGTGAGGAATTATCAGTCCCAATTTTTGATCAAATCGAGTCTCTATCCATCGATGGACTGGGGTTGGGGCAATCATATTTTGACGATAAGAGAAAATCATTAAACGATATTCAAAAAGCATTGCAATCGGCCATTACGACGGTGCTAAATGGCGTGCCTGCATTGTCCGATTTAAAGGCAGCTGATGATGCTGGGTTAGTTGAATCGCCAAACTAGCGTGGGCCGGTTGAATCGTGGTGTCATTAAAAGCATCCGCAATGGTTCGTGCCAATTGAAGAATACGTTTTTTTCCTCTCATGGAGCATTGGTGTTGTTTGAAAAATGGGTCCAATAATGATTGTGTTTTGGTCGGTATTTGACTGGTTTCGTAAATAAATTTAATGCTTAACTGATGATTGGCTACCCCCTCGGGATTTCTTTTTTTACTCATATTTACCCCCGATTTTACCATGGTCAGCATATCTTGATGCGATAGCGTTGGAAGCGATACGGTGGGTTTGGCCAAGATACAACAGATGCTAATTCGGTCCAAAAATGGTTGTGATATTTTTTGCCAATACCGTTGTAATTGAGATGACAAGCATTGGCAGGCGTGCAGGGGATCAAAATAATACCCGCAATAGCAGGGGTTCATTGCCGCAACAAGTAAAAAATCGGCGGGAAATGTGGCGCTATTTCCAGCACGGGATAATTTGATTTCTTTGGTTTCAAGGGGTTCTCTTAAGGTGTCTAATATAGCGCGTTGATATTCCCCCATTTCATCTAAAAATAAAATGCCATGGTTGGCGCGTGTAATTTCACCCGGTTGGGGTGGGTTTTTTCCACCAATCATTCCAGCATATGAAATGCTGTGGTGCGGTGCACGGTAAGGCGGTGTGGCATGATAATTCATGTGGTCATTAATTAAAATTTCCATGCAACAGTTGTCCAGGGCTTGTTGGTTGGTTAATGGTTGAAATAATGAGGGCATTCGATCAATCAACATGGTTTTTCCAATACCTGGTGATCCAATAAATAATAATGGGTGCCGGCCAATCATTGAAAAGACACAGGCTTTTTTCGCTAA
>JBMTIN010000190.1:0-2235 GCA_049437345.1 Candidatus Marinamargulisbacteria bacterium | reverse complement strand
TCAAATACATATAATACACCGGATAAACCAGATACAATTTGTGTGGCCAATCGAATGCGCTGGTGTTCGCCCCCTGACAATGTTTTTGCGGTTCGGTTGAGCGATAAATAATGCAACCCCACATTGTCGAGAAAGGCCAGTCGGTTGGTAATTTCTTTCAATACTTCCGCGGCAATGGTTCGTTCATGATCCGTTAGTGCCAACGTCTGAACCCATTGATTGGCATCTCGAATACTCAGATTGCCAACATCGGCAATCGATAATCCATTAATTTTTACGGCCAGAGCTTCGGCATTGAGTCGTCCAGAACCGCACATGGTGCACGGTTTTTTAACCATGAGTCGCTCATAGCTTTCTTTGGCCGTATCGGATTCTGTTTGATCATAGCGGCGTTGCAATAAGTTGATTAATCCTTCCCATCCACGGGGGCGAAACTTCCAACCAAATCGTGATTTTGTTTTTTTACTAACATCAATTTCTTCTTTGTAGCGACCATAATAAAGAAAATTTCTTTGTGTCTCATCTAAATCTTCAATGGCATCTTCGATACTAATTTTAATGCCCATTTTTTCGGCGTCGGCATGAAAACGAATCGCATAATTTCCATCAGTAAGGTCCACGTATGGACTAACGGCATCTTCAATGCAAATACCGCCAGATAGTAATATATCCGGGTCAAATGAATACATATCACCAATACCATTACATCGTGGACATGCGCCAATCGGTGAATTGAATGAAAACAATCTTGGGGTTAATTCTGTGATGTTAAATTGGTAATCATCCGATACAAAATACTCTGAAAATACCTGTGTTTTTTTGGTGTTCATACTTTCAATGCGAACCAATCCGTCGGATTCCTTAATTGCAAGTTCAATGGATTCAAATAATCGAGAATGATTTTTTTTTGTTTTTGCCAGTTTCCCACAATCATCCAGTCGTTTAATGTCTCCATCAATTCGAATGCGGACAAACCCTTGCCGTCGTAAACGCCCAAATAACCCCGCAAATTCACCTTTTTGATTTGCAACTAGTGGCGATAAAATAAGAATGGGTTCATTTTTTTCCCATTTGATTGTTTCATCAAACATATCTTGTGCGGATTGTTTCCGCACAGGGTGTCCATTAACCGGACAATGAAGTACCCCAATATTGGCATAAAGCAGTCGCAAATAGTCCTGAATTTCGGTAACAGTTCCAACCGTTGATCGTGGGTTTTTCGATGCATTTTTTTGATCAATCGAAATAGCTGGGGATAGCCCGTCCAATGAGTCCACATCAGGTTTATCTAGCTGTTCTAAAAACTGACGAGCATAGGCGGATAGCGATTCAACATATCGTCGTTGCCCTTCGGCATAAATGGTATCAAACGCCAAGGACGATTTTCCGGAGCCGGATAAACCTGTAAAAACAACCAATTTATCTTTGGGAATATCTAGGGATACGTTTTGTAAATTATGAACCCGGGCACCTTTAATTGAGATGTTACTTTTTTTACTCATGATATCCCTCTTAAAAATGTGGCTAATAAATCCAGACCAACATCACCGCTTTTTTCGGGATGAAATTGGGTGATTAATTGGGTGTCATTAGCGATTGCTGATACGAAAGATGTTCCATACGTGGTGGTGGCATGTCCCGGGATTATCGTGGATATCGGTAAATAATATGAATGAACAAAATAAACAGGCGCCATATTGAAGGCATCTAAAATTGTGCCCGTATTTTTGGCAGACAATGAGTTCCAGCCCATGTGGGGGACGCTTAAGGATGATGATGGAAAGTGGTTGAAATGCCCATTAAAACATCCAAGTCCGTTGGTATGGGGAGCCTCATCGGATCCGTTAAATAATAGTTGAAACCCCAAACAAATCCCAATAAATGGGCGACCTTCAGTGACAATTTTTTTTAAAGTGTCGACTAAATCGAAGGCCTTGAGTCTTGCCATGGCTGGATCAAATGCACCTTGTCCAGGAAAGATCACCACATCGGCGGTATTAATAATAGTCGATTCACGGCTTCGAATGGCTGTATGGCCCAACCGTTCCAGTGCATTTTGAACGCTTTGAATGTTTCCGGTACCATAATCAACAATGATGCATTTCATGTATAGATTGTACGGTAGAGGCATTTAAAATAGAAGGGGGGTGTTTTCTATTGATAAAATCATCACTTTCAACTAAAAGACCTCTGCACAACTAAAAAGAGAGCTAAAATTTTCTAAAGACAGTGAAG
>JBMTIN010000189.1:0-2240 GCA_049437345.1 Candidatus Marinamargulisbacteria bacterium | reverse complement strand
GATACCAAAATATGTTATGACGAAAATTGATAATGAACTCAACAAAATGAAAAATTTTGATCGAAAAAAAGACATTCAAAAAAGCATTATTCTCGAGATATTGAAAAAAACTGGCAATACTAAATACAATAATCGCACCAGTCACACATGCGATAATTTTAATCACCTGCGCCACGGAACGAGTTAATGTTTTAGCGTTCGGATAATGCCCGCCCAATTGATGCAAAATCAATGCCACCACGGAATAAATAAATTTCAACACCATAATAATCAACCCAATATTAATTATGCTACCCAATAGCTGAAGCGTGGATTCGCCAATCCCACGGGGCGGATAATACCGAATGACAACATACGTTACAATAAAAGGGGCCATTTGAGTCAAGGCTTTTATTACCTTAAAATCATTCAACCGGTCAATTACATGGGGAATCGATTGGGCCAACACTCGTTTTAATAGCTGAAAAAAGAACCGCTTTAACAACACATGAAGCACCCCCGATAAACACAAAATACCAACCCCATACAACAGCCATGTCATTGGATCCCCACCATTGATGATATTTTCCCAGAACGTTGGCACAATTACGTGGTTAATAGTCTTTGAATGGTCGCATATTCTGCGGCTGTTTTTTCCACAATATGATCGGGTAATTGAGGCATAGGAGATACCCCATCCCAGTCGGTAGAAGCAACGTAATCCCGCACAATTTGTTTATCAAAACTTCGGGGCGACACCCCCACTTTATACGACGATTCGGCCCAAAATCGAGAGGAATCTGGCGTTAACGCTTCATCAATAATAATAATATCTCCGTCTAATAATCCAAACTCAAATTTAGTGTCTGCAATAATAATACCGCGATCACTAGCGTGTTTACATGCTGTTTCATAAAGAGCCACACTAAGTTGACTTAATTTTTCTGTCATTTCTGTCCCAATTTGATCCGCCATCTGATCCAAACTAATATTCTCATCATGCCCATCAAATGATTTGGCGGCCGGTGTAAAAATGGGCTTATCTAATTTTTGTGCCAACTCAAGACCCGATGGTAACCGATGCCCACATATGGCCCCTGTTTTTTGATAGTCCTTCCAACCAGACCCAATAATATACCCTCGAACAACACATTCAATGGGAATTAATTCTGTCTTTTTGACCAACATACTTCGCCCGGCCATTACATCATGGTACGGCCGCGTTTCTTCGGGAAAATCCGCCACATCCGTTGATAAACAGTGGTGATTAACGTCCAATTTATTAAACCAAAATTGACTGATTTCAGTTAATATGCGTCCTTTATTCGGAATCCCTCGATCGATCACTTGATCAAATGCTGACACACGATCCGAAGATACAATTAATAATTCATGACCAAAGTCAAATACATCCCGCACCTTACCTCGTCGAAATAACGGTAAATTACCAAAATCAAATTGAGTATGAACATCTATTTTTATCATTATTATAATTATAGAATTACAAAAAGTGAATGTCCATGGCCTTATGGTTTTTTTAATACAAAAATTCCTTTGGGGGTATTCTTTGAATAAATCATGACATTTGCCGGGTACAAATACCGCCGTTTGTGCAATTCATGATACACATAGGCCACCGAAAAATCACGCCTTGCATTAAACGACGTCTTTGCCACCCCTCCACGTCCCAACGAGTGCATCGCCTGAGGGGGCAATACAATAATTAAACAAATGGGACGGTATGTTTTTTTTTGAATAATAACATTATCCAACGCCTGAAATGCCGATCGAATCATCTGTCGCTCAGACGCTAAATACATCGTATTTAATCGCTCCTGATGCGTCCGGTAATGATGAATGTAACGTCTCCCCATTCCCCACAATTCATTCGGATTATAATGCGACGACATAAATAATTCATATCCGTTTGCATACTGCTGCCTCAAAAAATCAACCCATCCCATGGGCGACGCGTGTATGGGTCGTTTTTTTATTAATAATGGAAGTAACTCTCGCGATGTTGACTGAATCGATAATTGCGATACAAATACCACCACATGTGGCAATCGTGTTGGCGAATCTGACGGTCGATACCGGCGCCAATCCTGAAATTCAGAATTCCCATCAATAAAAACACTTCCAATTAAAATAATGAACCATATCCACATAACGATATTTTATATAATAAACGACCTAGGAACCATTCCCCTATTTTTTTGACATTAATAATTTTAAAAAAAAGAATATCAATATATTACATT
>JBMTIN010000188.1:0-2280 GCA_049437345.1 Candidatus Marinamargulisbacteria bacterium | reverse complement strand
CTGGGTGTGTTTTCGGTCGTTGTCCAAGCGCAGTCATATGACAGGATATCGTTCTGGTGCCATTATATCAAAGAATACGACATTCATGACGCATTTAAAAAAAATGAGATCGCCCATGGGCGTGGGGACCCCATCGTTTATTCAGGATGCGGCAACTTGGGCATGGACGGACGACCATCATGTTATCGGTCATCGGACGCATTATAATCAAAAACGCCATCGTGTCCGTGCGGCATTAACAACGGCTGGATTTACGGTGTTTGGGTCAACGGCGGGTTTTTATTTTTGGGTAAAACATTCCGATCATGCGACATCCGATGCCTTGGCAGAATGGTTTTTACATCGCGATATTTTAGTGACTCCCGGGACGGTTTTTGGGGCCGATGGGAATCCGTATATTCGATTGGTATTTTGTTTGCGCGATGATGTACTGGATGCGTTGATTCAACGCCTTGTGGCTTGATTTTTTTGCTTTTTATCGATTATGCTTGGATAAATTATGTTGAGTTCATATGAATTATTAATGAGTTTGTTGGCAATTCCTTCGCCCACGTACGGTGAGGAAAAAAAAACCGATTTTTTAATGGATTGGTTCACCCGTTATTTACCTGCTTTCGTTGTTAAACGTGTTGGCAACAATATAATTGCAACACATTTAGTCGAAGATCGCCCCAATTTAGCCTTTGTGGGGCATACGGATACGGTGCCTGATTTTTTTTCTCCTTACAAAACGGGGGATCAAATTTATGGGTCTGGGGCATCGGATATGCAATCTGGCTTAGCTTCGTTTTTAACATTTGTTCAAAATCATTTAACGGCATTAATTGCATCGTATGGGTTGACCATTATTTTGTACGATAAAGAAGAAGGCACCCCCATTCATGAAAACGGGTTAAATGAATTGATTCGTCATTGTTCCGATGATATCACGGCCATTGATATGGCCATTGTTGCTGAACCCACAAATAATACCATTCAGCTGGGATGTGTGGGTAGTTTACATTACACGGTACGCGTCACAGGGCAGGCGGCACATTCTGCGCGTCCTTGGCACGGTGAAAATGCCTTGTATAAGGCGTTGCCGCTGATTCAAAATATAGCGGCGATAGCTCCTAAAAAACAATCGGTATTTGGAGTGGATTTTTTTGATGTCATCGATATTACAGAATCCCAATCCACCCCGGGTCGAACCACGGTTCCCGAGGCATGGACCGGTAACATTAATTATCGATTTTCGCCCGTTCATTCTTTGGCAACCGCCAAACAATATGTTGAGGGGATTGTTCAGTCTTCAAATGTTTCGACTGAATTAATATTACACAGCGCCGTTGATGCGGGGCAGGTCATTGACACTCCGTTATTAACTAAAGCCGCATCATTTTTAACCGTTGAAGCTAAACAGGCGTGGACCGATGTGGCCCAATTAACGGCACAGGGGGTTTGTGCATTTAATTTTGGCCCTGGGCGACAGGATCAGGCGCATGTATCCAATGAGTGTGTTTTTTATTCCGATATGGTAACATACGAAAATATTTTAAAACGATTATTATTGGAGGCTTAACAATGGGTTTTATGGGTATTGGTTTTCGTCGAAAACGTCAGGAGACAGTATTGGATGTTGTGTATTCAACCATCATATCCGATGTCGATACAATTCAATCGATGGTGACATCTTTTTCAATCAATGGTGCCGGGACGATGACATTAACGGCCGACACCTACGATCAATGCCGATCACTTTATTTTTTGGACCTTCCATCGCCGATTCCCAATGCCTCTGAATATGCTAACATCGATGTGGTATTAACGTATTTAACCGACCCAATGGCGCCGATTACGGGCACCGAAGATGCGTATTTTCGATTGCAATTGCTTTCACAACGATGCTTGCGTCCCCACGCTCAAAATTTGGCCGGGATATTTGGGTTTTTGCCCAATCTTGCTTGGACCAATCAAGGCCCTGTGTATCCTGAAGATGTGGCTCAATTGCAATGCCATGCCATGTTAAAGGGGATCCCACTGCAGGTAACCCATGTCGATAAGTTTCCGTATATGGTCAATTATCACATTCCCAAGGGGGTTCGTATTGCCGATGCCAGTCGTGTTCGCCTGGGGGCATATTTGGGCGAAGGAACAACCATTATGCCCGCTGGATTTGTTAATTTTAATGCCGGGACATTGGGAAACGCCATGGTGGAAGGGCGTGTTTCCGCGGGGGTTGTGATTGGTGAGGATTCCGATGTGGGGGGCGGGGCATCGATTATGGGGACGTTATCGGGA
>JBMTIN010000187.1:0-2286 GCA_049437345.1 Candidatus Marinamargulisbacteria bacterium | reverse complement strand
CAGCTAGCCGCCTCACGACTGCTTTTTCCTTTCTAGTCTATTTCGCAACAGTCCCTTTACGATATTTTTTTGCGGCACTTAATAGTATTTAATCATAACCATCAGTTTTTATTTTTTTAAAGATAATTTTGATTAATCGATTTTAATACGGGGTGGATTAACGTCCCCGTATGGTTTATCCGTGCAATTGTTGACGAATAATGTCCGGCAATCGTATCGGACGAAATTCGGGTTCCTGAACACACGCCAATTGAACCGTGCCTTCAACGTGAAGTGGGCCGGATGCATTAACGACTGATTGTTTTAAGGTAAACGAGGCGCGTTTAACAGTGACCAATGCGACGGTGACGTGAAATAAGTCGTCTTGACGCAAGGGTTTTCTATAATTAATGTCGATATGAATCGGGACAAACCCAATGCCTTTGGCTTGAAATGATGTGTAAGGGATACCTAAGTTTCGTAGGAATTCAATGCGCCCGGCTTCAAAATAACGCAAATAATTACTGTGGTGAACCACGCCGGCAACGTCGGTATCGTGAATATATACTCGGTAAGGGGGGCTTTTATACATTGGGCGTTCCCTTTAGAAAATCATGTCGACGCCATCGAGTATAACTAAGAGACAATGCATTCATTAGCAACCATGCTATTATGGCAACCCAATGGTTAAACATCAATGGTATGGGCATAATCCATAAAAATAATCCCCAACATAGCAGCTGGCTTATGAGCCAACTCACTAAAAATAGGCCATTGCACAGCAATAGTGTTTCAATGGTGGACACCCGATAAATATCGGTATGGCTAACCCCTATCCAGTACAGTTGTTGAATGGCTGTCCGGCGAATATCGGTAAATAGTTTGCCCATTAATATAAACAAAATAATTCCTACCACAAAACAGTATAGGGCGCCGATTTTAATTGACAGCATCATGCTGCCAATAAATCCTAAGACTTTTTGTGTGGTTTGAGTAATATCGATGATAGCAATGTTAGGGAATGATTCCGTTAATGTTCTTTTTAATTCAACTGTGGACATGTTTGGTGGGGTTTGCACGGCGCTTACCCATGTTTTTGGTACGGCATCTAAGTGCGGCGGTTCGATCAATATAAAAAAATTGGGTTTAAATGTTCGCCAATCCACGGATCTAATGCTGGTTACTGTGGCCAAGTAAGGAAGCCCAAATAAGCGGAACTCAACGGTATCCCCCAGCTGCAACTGAAGTCGCTTGGCAAATCGTTCTTCGACACTCATTTCAACAATGTTGTCAGTGGGGCGAAACCAACGTCCTGAAATGATGGCCTCACTTGGGTATAGCGTGGATCGAGTACTTAAATTTTGTTCCCGAAATAGGTATCCCGTGCGACGGATATTCCGTGCTAAGGCATAGGCGGTGGTTGTTTGACCATTAATGGTATTGATGCGTGTGCGTACAATAGGGCTAGTATCATTCATTGATTGTGTTATAGTGTTTAGCGTATTTAATTGTTCCTGATACAAATCCATCACAAATAGTTGGGGTAATTGTTGATTGTTTCTTTGAGGATTAAACGAATGTTTTAATGACGATTCATAGTTTGATACCCCAAATATGGTAATTAAACAGACACTAATTGCAATAAATGTCATGTGTTTTAACCAGGATCGATCATTGGCATAGTGAATTGCCAATGTAAATTGAAACGATTTCCGATAACGAATTCGGCGTAAACCTTCATAAAATAAGCCATTGGCACCATGCAATATAATAAATATCACCATGATTCCTAAGCAAATACCGAGTGCAGGCAATACAGAAACCCCGCTACTGATTAAGAATATAGTTAAAAAAGTTATTGTAAATACAACCCCTTGAATGGCAAATTGCCAAGTTATTCGGTGGTCTTTTTGTGTAAATAATGTGTTTGGGTTCACCATTTTAAGAACCAGGTAAGTTATGCCAATAATTCCCGCAGAGGGCACCCCGAGAATAAATAAGGCATCGTGCCATTGAGGCCAAAACCATGTCATGAATAGATTTAACTTTCTTCCCACAAAATAATGGGCAAAATGTGATATTAACCATCCAATAACAAGCGATATACTGGCTATTATACTGGTTATTTTTACGGAAAATCGAATGTAGAACTGCTGAATATCCCGCCAGCCAAGTCCCAAGTAACGTAGGTCGTGAATTTCATGGCTCGATTGTTTAATGCTAGAACAAATAATGCAACCAAAGGCTGTACCAGACATTAGTAAAATAACAATCGATAAAAATAAAAAAAATTGATTAACAGAATCA
>JBMTIN010000186.1:0-2300 GCA_049437345.1 Candidatus Marinamargulisbacteria bacterium | reverse complement strand
AATAAAATAAATGTTGGTTTCCTTTAGCGATGCATAGAAGTCCGATAGTGTGTCACTGGGAACATTAAACCCCACCAACACTCGGCCAAAGGCGGCTCCGTGGTTTCGGTAATGGAACAATGTAATGTCCCATGCGTTTTGTAAGGTGGTTAAAAATTCGAGTAAGGCGCCGGGACGTTCGGGGAACTGAACCCTCAGAATTCGTTCATTGGGCAACGGGGTTTTGGGTGGTCCTCCCACCATATGACGAATATGAATTTTAGCACATTCATTGGCCGATAAATCTTGGCAGTGATATCCCTTAGATTGGAGATAAGTTGCGGCATTGGGGCAATCAGGTGATGTTTCAACGCCTAAAAAAATAGCGGCGGTTGAGGCCCCTTGGTAGCGGTAATTAAATTCCGTAATGGTTTGCCGGCCGATGGTTTCGCAAAAGGCCATTAACGCGCCGGGGGTTTCGGGAATTTCAACGGATAATAGTTGTTCTTTCTTTTCGCCAATATTCGTGCGTTCGGCCACGTGGCGCAATCGATCAAAGTTCATGTTAGCCCCACAGTTAATGGTCACCACATGTTTGTTCTTGAGGGTTTTTTTTAATAGAAACGCTTTCGCGCCAGCCAAGGACAATGCCCCGGCGGGTTCCACAATGGACCGGGTGTCGTCGTAGATATCTTTAATGGCCGCACAAATGGCATCAATCGACACGCAAATGGTATCGTCCACCGCGGGCTGAATAATATTAAAAGGGAGCTCACCAATTTGCTTGACGGCAACACCATCGGCAAAAATACCAACACTGGGCAAGGTGACACGGGTGCCAGCACGCAAGGCTTGGGTGAGGCAGTCGGAGGTTTCAGGCTCCACACCAATCACCTGAGTGGTGGGGCTAAGGGTTTTCATTACAGCGAGAATCCCGGCCAATAGTCCTCCGCCGCCAACGGCAACAAACAGGTAATCAATGGGATCCGATAACTGATTCAACAGTTCCATAGCAATGGTGCCTTGCCCGGCAATTACATCGGGGTCATCGTAGGGGTGAATAAATACACGGCCATTATCTGTGGCCGTTTGAATGGCGTGGTCGTATGCATCATCATAGGAATCTCCGTGTAATATAACGGTGGCCCCGAATCGTTTAACGGCATCGACTTTAATGCTGGGGGTGGTTTGGGGCATGACAATAATGGCATTTAAGCCCAGTGTTTGTGCGGATAAGGCCACGCCCTGGGCATGGTTCCCCGCCGATGCCGCAATAATGCCACGCTTTTTTTGATTGGCGGATAATTGGCGGATTTTATTGTGTGCGCCGCGGCATTTAAAAGAAAATACGGGTTGAAGGTCTTCCCGTTTCATGTAGATATGATTATTGTATCGTTGCGATAATAACGGGGCTTTTTGAAGCGGTGTCACGTTGGCAACGCCCGACACGTCGGCGGATTCAACTTTGAAATACATATCGGCCAGATTCATAGGTGTTAGTATATCGTAACTTCAAAAATAATTTAATTGAAAAAGGTGCGTGTGTTACGGTATTTGGTAAGATGATCGCTCGGACATCTTGATGTAGCCCTCGCATTTGTACATGTAAATATGCGGTATAACAACAACGTAACGATGTTATTGTTCAAATCCAATGGTGGCCCCACCGTCTCTTGATAGTTCAATGCTTGTCAAAGAGGATTGGAGTGCGCTAGATTGATTGAATGAAGAAGATTGTCATTATTGGACGGCCAAATGTGGGTAAATCATCGTTTATTAACCGATTACTCGGCAAAAAAAGTGCGATTACGGCCCGAGAAGAGGGCGTGACTCGAGATATTCGCTACTATGATCAAGTATGGAATGGAAAACCGTTTCAAATTTGCGATACCGGTGGGGTGATCTATTCTAAAACGCCCGATAATCCGTATCAAGAGAAGATTAACGATATGATCAATCGTGAATTGGATCAAGCGTACAAAATAATTTTTATGGTGGCGTTTGATTACCCCGACCACCCCGACGATATATTAATTCGACAACATCTAAAAGTTCACGCTGAAAAGACGGTATTGGTCATTAATAAAGTCGATAACTATGAACGAACAAACGATATTCATTCGTTCTATAAGTACGGAATAAGCCCCGTATTTCCGGTATCGGCGTTTCAAAATACGGGTATTGGGGATTTATTGGATCATTTAGTAAAGGCATTGTCCCGGGCCGATGAACCCGACGAGAATTCGGCCATTAATGTCGCATTGATTGGTAAGCCCAATGCCGGAAAATCCTCATTGCTCAATGCGCTCCTGAAAGAAAAT
>JBMTIN010000185.1:0-2310 GCA_049437345.1 Candidatus Marinamargulisbacteria bacterium | reverse complement strand
TTGATCAATTTTAATGGTTTCTGGTAGCGAATCACCATTTTTTTATACAACGTTTCATTCAATGGGTTTTGATGATTTTTTACCCACAGGTTAATGGGGGAGTTTAGAGGTCTTATGGTATAATACTCGTTGTGATTCAACAAATACGTGTGATGGCACAATTTCTTCTTGCAAGCATACTATTATGGAACGGTTTAAATGGTCTTTTTTCATGGTTGCCATGGTTCGAAATGAGTTTTGATGCCATGGGGGTGTTAAAAAGTATTCATGATACAGCGTATATTTTTCCAATAGTGAGTGCTATTCAGTGTATGGGGGGGATATTATTTTTTATGCATCGGTGGATACCTTTTGCTAGTCTTATGATAGCCCCTATTATTATTATTCAATTGGTTTTTTATGTATTTATGGATCCCACAAATAGCTACATCTCTTTCATACTATTGGTATTGTTAGGTGTTATTTTGACACCGTATTTATCCAAACATCCTCATTAACACTTGTTTTTTATGTAAAGTGTATGCAGTGATCTATTCCATAGCGAGTAAATTGACCATTTCAATAGCGCTTAGTGCGGCCTCATAGCCCTTATTACTAGGACAGTTGGGCGTAGATCGAGTGATTGCTTGAGAGGTGTTTTCTGTTGTTAATACGCAAAAAATAGCCGGTTTCTGATGCTGGTGCATTGCCATGGTTAATCCTTCTGTAACCGCGTTGCATACATAATCAAAGTGAGGTGTATCACCTCGAATGACACAGCCAATGGCAATCATAGCATCGAATTGTGGGAATTTTTGAGACACAACCAAAGGGATTTCAACGGCCCCTGGGACCCAAAAAATATGGCGATCTTCCTCATTTACCCCATGGGCCTGAAGTCCTTCAATGGCACCCATTAATAATGACTTTGTGATTTGTTGATTAAATCGTGCACAAACAATTCCAATGCGCTGCCCCTTTCCATCAAGGGACCCTGTGTGACTATTTTTTGGGTGGACATAGTGGGGTGGGGAGGTATCTAAAGATCTACCCATTGTTATTTAACATATGCCCCAATTTTTTGGCTTTGGTCGACAAATAAGCTTCATTAAATTTGCCCGGTTCAATTTCAATTGAGATGCGGTTTGATACGGTGAGTCCATATCCCTCCAATCCAATAATTTTTTTTGGATTGTTGGTAATTAAATCCAATTTTTTTAATCCTAAATCCAGCATCATCTGAGCACCCACGCCGTAGTCACGTAAATCAGCGTTAAACCCTAGTTTTTCATTGGCTTCAACCGTGTCAGCTCCTTGTTCTTGTAATTTATACGCTTTTAATTTATTAGCAATGCCAATTCCGCGACCTTCTTGACTCATATATAAAACGACGCCAACCCCTTTATCGGCAATCATTTTCATTGCCGTTGAAAGTTGAGGGCCGCAGTCACAACGTCTTGACCCAAAAATATCACCGGTAATGCACTCGGAATGGACACGAACCAGAACGGTATCATCTTCGCTCCATTCTCCCATGGTTAACGCATAGTGATATTTCTTATTGATCATATCCTCGTAGCAAGTTAACTGAAAATGACCGTATTCGGTGGGCATTTCCACGGTTTCAATCGTTTCAATAAATCGTTCGGTTTCAATGCGATGCTGAATTAAATCCTTAATCGTAATAATTTTTAAATTATGTTGTTTCGCAAATTTAAATAGTTCATCGCGTCGAGCCATATCCCCATTATCTTTAATGATTTCACAAATAACCCCCGCCGGAGATAATCCCGCCAACCGAGCTAAATCTACGGAAGCTTCGGTATGCCCGGCACGCTTTAAAACCCCCATTTCACGGGCTTTTAGTGGAAACACATGCCCGGGGGATACTAAATCACTGGCTACACTGGTCGGTGAAATAAATAATTGGATTGTTTTTGCACGTTCGGCGGCCGATATTCCAGTTGTGATTCCATGGGCCTGAGACCCATCAATGGATACGGTGAACGCTGTTTTTAATTTTTCTTTATTATTCGGGACCATGTCATTCAACTCAAACTTATTAATGATGGCATCCGTGGCTGGTAAGCACACAAGGCCTTTCGCATGTTTAATCATAAAATTGATGGTTTCAGGTGTTGCAAACTGGGCGGCCATTACCAAGTCCCCTTCATTTTCTCGATCTTCATCATCAACAACAACCACCATTTTTCCGTTAGAAATATCTAAAATAGCGTCAGCAATACAATCAAAAGTATTTGGATTTTTCATAATCCCTATTGTACCGCAGTTTATTTATTTGCCCAATATTAATACAAACTCCCCCATTAA
>JBMTIN010000184.1:0-2338 GCA_049437345.1 Candidatus Marinamargulisbacteria bacterium | reverse complement strand
TCTGAATGGGTGCAACTTGTATCGTGGTTAAATGATCAAAACTTCTCGTTTTTTGGGGCGCATGTCATCGATCGAAATGGTCAACAATCACAGGTAAAAACAGCCTTGGGTATTTGCCATCCTGATATGAATATTCCAGCGTTAGTAACCCCCAATGACACCTTATTAGGGCACCCCAAAGCCACGCCTTTCCTGGTGGACCATACCCGTATTCCCAGTCCTATTCAACGATTCACCCCGCTCATGCGCATCTCGTTTAAATTTAATACTACCCAATATGTTTTTTATGGCATCTTAAAACGAAGTTCTATGTATGCCAAAAATATGGACACGCCGATTCTCCGAAAAAAAATGGCCCATATTTTTAATGAACGCCAATTTTTACCCGGTAGCTACGACTACAACGATGTGATCCGTATTTTTAATGACATTCCAAAATTTGAATTATTTCGCACGCATCAACGGGATCTATTGACCATGGTGGACTTTATTATGTCCATCACCAATTTAAATCACGTGCAATGTTTTCCATTATTTGCGTCAAAAACCAACCTCATTTTTTATTTTGTGATTCCTTATTACTTATTCACACCACGTGCGATTACCCTTATTACCGATTACGTCAAAAATATTATTCCCCATACCCACTGTGACACGTTGCCCATTAATGCCCCCGAAAAATGTCGCATTCATATGCACTTCACCTTAGATGCCCCCCCCCAATTGCCCGATGAAGACACCTTGGAACGATCGCTCACCACGCTCATTCAGCCATGGGAAGACCAAGTTCGTGCCAGCTTAATACGTGATTTTCCAGAAAGCTTAAAAAATGAGCCTCAAATTATCGACAAAATTCCATCTCACTACCGCGTTCGAACACGGCCTGACGCCGCCATCCGAGATATTCGACACCTCATGTCCCTAACATCAAACCAAGACATCCGGTTTGAATTCATGTCCTTTACTTACCCGCCAACATCCGACTTGGCCAATAAAGCATCGTTGCTTTTAATTTACCATCAAACCAAACTTGATTTAACCAATATATTGCCGATTTTACACCATCTTGGGATTCATGTGATCGATCAAATCACCTCTCGATTTGGGGATGAAACAGATACGCTGGGCTATATTTTGGCCTTTCGTTTATTGGATACGTCGTTGCAAAAAATCAATGAGTCCCAGGTCAAAGATCGCTTGATTCATGCCCTTGAGTCTATTTTTAAACACAAGCTCCCCAACGACCCATTAAATGGTCTTATTTTATCGACCAAATTAAACGCCGAGACCCTATTTGTTTTGCAAGGAATTCGCAACTACGTATATCAGGTATTCTCCACGTTATATTCCATGGCCAGTATTAATCAGGCGTTATTAACCCACCCCTCATTTTCAGAAAACTTAGGCCAATTATTTATATGTAAATTTGACCCCACCAAAACAAACGATCAACGACTATCGGCCATTATTTCTCTAAATAATCAATTAAAAAATGACATCAAATCGGTTCAAAACATTAGCGATGACCAAATCCTGCGTCGATGCCTATCGGTGGTCACAGCATGTGTTCGGTCCAATTATTTTTTTAAGGCACCCACCGATGCTTTAAGCTTTAAATTTAAATGCGAGGACATTTTTGGCATTCCTACTCCGATTCCCTATCGAGAAACCATGGTATTTGACTCAGAAATGGAAGGTGTTCACATTCGATTCGGAGCGGTCGCTCGGGGAGGACTGCGTTGGTCCGACCGCTTGGATGACTATCGCACTGAAGTATTGGGATTGGTGCGAACCCAGCAAACCAAAAATGCGGTGATTATTCCCGTGGGATCAAAGGGAGGTTTTGTGGTAAAAACCCCCAACCCAACCCCCGAAATGGCCCAACACCAATATAAACGTTTTATTACTGCCATGCTTCAATTGGCCGATAATATTATTGACAATCAACCCGTTATAAATGATCAACGCATTGCCTATGATGATGTGGACCCTTACTTTGTGGTGGCCGCCGACAAAGGCACGGCCACGTTTTCAGATATTGCCAATGACGTGTCAATATCGCATAACTTCTGGCTGGGCGATGGATTTGCCTCCGGGGGCCAATATGGATACGATCACAAGAAAGTTGGAATTACCGCCAAAGGGGCCTGGGAATGCACAAAATTGCACTTTAAGACCATTGGAAAAAACCCTGAAAAAGATAACGTGCGTGTCGCTGGCGTGGGTGATATGTCCGGCGATGTTTTTGGCAATGGATTATTGCTCAGCGAAACCATTCAACTGGTAGCGGCATTTAATCATATGCATATTTTTATTGATCCCAATCCAGATATCAGCT
>JBMTIN010000183.1:0-2387 GCA_049437345.1 Candidatus Marinamargulisbacteria bacterium | reverse complement strand
GGATCCATTAATGAATCCAATGCCGATGGAACTCATTTACCCTATGGCATGCAATTAGGGAGCGGCACTTACGATATCACCTTGGGTAGTACTGGAAAAATTTACACAGACGGGGGATCATTCGGTGCGCAACTAAACGGCACGCTTCGATTGGGTAAAAACCGATTTAACTACCGATGGGGAAATGCCTTAATGGCCACGGCTTGGGCTCAAAAAACATGGGGGGCCGATTGGGCCGCGTCGATTCGGACAACACTTCAGCATCAAGATACGATTCACGGCAGTGACGATACCCTCACTGACATGACAATAAACATGTCACCCACCTATGATTCCCAACAAGGTGGCACGCAGATAACCTTGGGTATTGGAACCACCTATGCACCAATTACATGGCGTCATACCCGATTTTCCGCCGAAATTAGTGCACCGATTTACAAACGAACCCACAGTATCGCCTTGGTACAAGACACGACCTTCGTGATGGGAATTCAACACGCACTATAATCATCATAGACCATTACCGCCCCGATGGTATCATCACATGGGGGCGGCATGAACTACGAAGTGGCCTTCCCTCACAGACAGAATAAACGCTGGTGAATACGTATTCTTTTGCTATAATCAATACTATGAAACCATTAGAAAATACGCATATCGAATCCATTGATTCCATTATTTCGCCCGATGAGTTAAAAAAACAGTGTCCCGTTCATGAAACGGCGCGCACCACTGTTATTGAAACTCGCCAAACAATTCAAAATATATTGTCTGGCACAGATTCTCGGCCATTAGTTATTGTAGGGCCATGTTCACTTCACGATCCAGATGCCGCCATTGAGTATGCTCAAAAGCTGGCTCCCTATGTTAAAAAATACCATCATAAAGTGCAAATTATTATGCGCACCTATTTCGAAAAGCCACGCACCAACATTGGTTGGAAAGGACTCATTAATGATCCCGACCTGAATGGTAAAAATAACATTGAAGTGGGCTTACAAACCGCCCGAAATCTATTATTGGCCATTTTAGACCTCGGCGTCGGTACGGGCAGTGAGCTTTTGGACCCCATACTCCCACAATATTATGCGGATTTAGTGTGCTGGGCATCGATTGGAGCGCGCACCAGCGAATCTCAAACCCATCGTGAAATGGCCAGTGGTTTGTCGATGCCTATTGGGTTCAAAAATGCCACCGATGGCAATGTTGATGTGGCCTTGCACGCCATACAAGCTTGCCAACACCCGCATTCCTTTATTGGGGTTACTCAAAATGGCCACATTGCTCGTGTCCAATCCAATGGTAATCCGAATGCCCATTTAATTATTCGTGGGGGTGCCAATGGCCCCAATTATTCTTCGGTTCAAATGGAAGAACATATTGAAAAAATCGATGCATCGAGTATTAACAGTCGTATTTTAGTGGACTGTTCCCATGGAAATTCCCGTAAAAAAGCCGAAAATCAACATAAAGTGGTGAACAGTATTTTAAATCAAATAGCCAATGGCAACACCCATATTATGGGGATTATGATTGAAAGTTTTCTTGCCCATGGCAATCAGTCTATTCAATCGCCATCACTCACCTATGGCCAATCCATTACCGATGAATGCATCGGCTGGTCTGAAACCGAAGATCTACTGGGCACTATTTACGACCGAACCGCATGAAAAAAAAAATATTTGTGGCCGCAACACGGCAAAACGACGGAAAAACAACCGTCTCTTTAGGTCTGTTTAAAGCCCTTCGGGAACGGCATCCGGGGATTCAGTACATGAAACCCGTAGGGCAACAGTACAAAATAATCGACGACAAAAAAATTGATAAAGATGCGGTGTTATTTCAATATGCATTTAATTTAAATCAACAGCACTTACCCATGATGAGCCCCATTGCATCCCCCCGAGGGTTCACCGAATCCTACATTAACACCCCGGATCGCAGTCGATTGATTGATAAAATTACACAAGCCAATCGGGTTCTCGGCCAACAATCAGATGCTATTTTATATGAGGGTACGGGCCACGCGGGTGTGGGATCGGTGTTTGATTTATCCAATGCCCATGTGGCCCATGAATTAAACAGCCCGGTCATTCTTGTATCGATTGGGGGCATTGGAAAAGCCATCGACGAAATTATGTTAAACGTATCGGTATTTAAGCAAATGAACGTACCGGTAATGGGGGTGATTATTAATAAGGTACTCCCTGAAAAATACGACAAAATCAATACCGTCGTACAAAAAGGATTGGCGCGCCTGGGCTTGGATGTATTGGGGGTATTGCCCTTGAATGAGGATTTAACCCATCCATCCATTCGAAGCATTGTCGATGAACTTAACCCCAACATTTTATCTTTAAATGATCAAAACCAACATAATATTATTG
>JBMTIN010000182.1:0-2424 GCA_049437345.1 Candidatus Marinamargulisbacteria bacterium | reverse complement strand
TGAATGGATTGAACCGACCGATTTAATAATAGTTGGCCAATTAACGAGGGGCAATCCAGTGCTTGGCCGATTCGGTGGGCCAATGAGGATTGCTTGGGAAATACTTGCCAAACGCAATGTTGGGGCAAGGTTAGTTGGGGCGAACAAGAAACAATGGTTGATCAAACTCCACGGGGGCGCCGTTTTCAACACAAATGGTTTCAATGGTGCCACTAACTTCTGATTCAATTTCGTTAAATAGTTTCATGGCTTCGACAATACAAACCACATCGCCTTTGGCAATGGATTTTCCAGTGGCTACAAATGGTGGGGATTCTGGGTTGGGGGTTAAATAAAAGGTGCCGACCATGGGGGACTTGATTTCGATGAGTCCTTCATCCACGTCGGGTTCGGGTGTTGTGGGTAGGGGCGCACTCGATGATACCGGTGCAGCAGCTGGCGCGGGTGGCACCACGGGCAATGGGTGTGACACCACTGTCGATGTTAATTCACGCTTAATTTCAACTTTTAAGTTGTCTTCTTCAACCGAGAGTGATGAAATATCCGATGTTTCGACGAGTGATACTAATTTTTTTATTTTTTTGAAATCCATGGATCTATTTTATAAAAGAAATACCCTTTGTGCAATCTATAGGCCAATTAAGGCTTTAATATCGTTTAAATTCATGTCATTTAGCGTGTTATTTTCAACCAATGATTCAATTAACCCCCGTTTTTTTTCTTGATACGTGATCATTCGTTCTTCGATGGTTCCAGCAACTAAGCACTTAAATACCATGACGGGGCGATCTTGTCCCATGCGGTGCACTCGATCAATGGCTTGCTGTTCCACCGCCGGGTTCCACCAGGGATCATACATAAAAACATAATCCGCACTGGTCAAATTAATACCGACGCCGCCGGCTTTTAAACTAAATATACCCACGCGTATGGTTGGGTCTTGATTAAATGTTTCAACCACCTGTTCTCGGTTGCTGGTTTGCCCTGTGAGCGATACAAACGAAATGCCGTGGTCGGTTAATGCCGACTCAATGGTCTGGATCATGGGAATAAATTGGCTAAAGACCACCACTTTGTGATCCGTGTTGATGGCTTCTTGCAATCGTTCAAAAAACACCATCCATTTTGGGCCGGGGTCGTGATCGGGGATAATCAGTGCTGGGTGGGCACACCACTGGCGAAGCTTGGTGATCAGTGCAAAAATATGCACTTTGGATTTTTCAATACCTTTTTTTTGAACAATGGATTCAATGGCATGCCATTCTTTTTGAACCAATCGGGTGTACGCCGATAATTCATCTTTCGATGGACTGGCCCATAACTCTTGAGTAGTAATGGCCGGGAGATCGGTTAACACATCACGTTTTCGTCGGCGCAGCATAAAGGGGTGAATAGCGGCTTTTAAAATGGATTGATGTTGCGGTTGGCTATAAAAGGTATCAAATGATTTAAATGGGCCAAAATAATGGGGGTTGGCCATATCCATCAGTGACCAAATATCTCCAATGTTATTTTCAATGGGGGTGCCTGTTAATAATAATCGATGATGGGATTGAAGTTTCTTGATGGCTTTAAACGTATTGGTGGTGCGGTTTTTAATGTACTGGGCTTCGTCTAAAATAAGATAATCAAATACACGGTCTTTGATGTGGTTGACATCCAATCGAATCGCGGAATACGATGCCAAAATAACATTGTGTAACATGAGTTGAGGTATGAGTTCTCGTCGTTTGGGACCATCATATAAAAGGACAGATAATTCAGGGGCAAACGTGGTAAGTTCTTTTTTCCAGTTAAATAATAGGGTTTTTGGCATAATAATAAGAGTGATATGTGGCGTTGATAATGCGAGTTTTTTGAGTAAAAAAATACTTTGAATGGTTTTTCCCAGTCCCATATCATCCGCTAAAATACCATTAAAGGGCGTATTGTGAAGGCTCAATAACCATTTGAGTCCGTCTTTTTGAAAGGGGCGCAGTGGTCGGGCCATATGACCCAGGGACGAGGTGGCTTGTGGCTTAAGGGCCGTTACCGTGGGAGCCAATGCTTTAGGCAGGTTGATATCGAACGATGTATTTAGGGCCATAAAAATAGCCACCCCCACGGGAATTGTCACATCGTCATTTTGCGATAAATCATTCAAAATATCGGTTTGTTCAATGGCCATAATGGTTTGTTTTTTTCGGTCGTAATAATAAGGGATGCCTCCGCGGAGATGGCTTGTCAGTGCCGTGGTTAGCGAGGGTTTATCGGGGTGCTGCCATTTTAATTGAAGGCTCAATTGATGCGTGTCAGCGGTTTTAAACTGGAGGATGGGGGTAATAAGACCGGGATGTTTTTTGGCTTTTTTTTGCGTCGCCGGTGTGGTCAATATTCCATCCAATTGTTGGTATTGAATATCCCCCACAACGTGATCAAAATGAG
>JBMTIN010000181.1:0-2444 GCA_049437345.1 Candidatus Marinamargulisbacteria bacterium | reverse complement strand
CAGCTAGCCGTCTCACGACTGCTTTTTCCTTTCTAGTCTATTTCGCAACAGTCCCTTGTGGGTAAAAAGTTGTGAACATCTATTGAATGAAGTGTTGTATTTAAAAAATGGTGGTTCGCTACTGAAACCGTTAAAATTGATTAAAAAACTCGCCCAAAACGCTGTATGCCCCCTGAAATTACTGCGAACAGGTTAATGGGAGCATTTGCTAGTTATCGGAAATAGAAACAACAATTGTATCAGTAAAATCCCCATGAAATAGTTGAATATCAGAAGGTTGTGTCAAACAAAGATTAAACACCCCCGATCGCGTGGCTCTGGATACATTGTTAAATGAAATGTCCGTCCCTGAGTTTGAACTAATTTGAAATTTAGACGCACTATTCCCAGGCATTGTACAATCTAAGGTTACATTGTCGGGGCGTACCGTATGACCATATTCTGTTGTAGATTCATTTTCACCCAATAATAGTTCATACCGTGCCGATGGTTTTTGACCTTCGTTAGGTGTTACTGACGTATCATCTAATGCCGAAGCATGAATCAAGTAACCAAAATTCTCGCCGGTACCAAACGTCAGGCCATTTTCACTTTGAAAGTTCAATCGATACCCATCGTCATCATTATTATCAACCGTCAATGTCATAATATGAACATTTAAATGTTCGGTGGTTCGAATATCGCCTAGGGCATTGGCTTCGGCCAACTCAATATTAATTAATTGCCCAACATTAGCACTGGTTACGGCCGAATCCGATGTCCCGGCCTGAATGCCTGTGATCAATAACAGTCCCCACCCAAATAATAAACACGCTATTTTTTTCATATTAATGCATTCCCCCCATAATTAAGAATAGGTATTTTATTATTCCCGTATTCTCAAAAATTATGCATTGAATATTATTAATGCATTAAATAAATGGTAGATCGACCACCTTGGCTGAAAATGAACGATGACGAATTGGTACTGTTACAACATCGCCCACATTAATACTGGCTGGCACCATCGCAATGGCAATTGGCGCATTCAGTACCGGAGAAAATGAACCCGATGTAATGACCCCACCCTCATCAATGGGATTCCCTTGCCGTGGCAAACAGCGATCCGAAAATACAAGCCCAACCGTTGTTGTTTCCCTCTGATCTTTTTTAGGTACCAATGCCTCCGAACCAATAAATGAAGTGTCCCATTTCATTACCCACCGATACCGTGTTTCTAATGGGGTAATGTCTTCACTAAGTTCATGCCCATATAACGGTAAGCCTGACTCAATACGCAAACTATCTCGTGCCGCTAAACCGCATGGTTTTAATCCCGCATCCACGAGTCGTGACCATAATTCTGGTAATGCACTGTTGGGTAGCGATATTTCAATCCCATCTTCGCCAGTATACCCCGTGCGCATGACTAATGCCGAATGCCCCTGCCAGTCAATTATTTGACTTTGAAACCGTTGAAGAGTATCCATTTGCAGGGGAAGTAATGACGTCACTGCCGATATGGCATTTGGCCCTTGAATAGCAATTAAACCATGGGAATCAAACCGTTCATGACTTGTGACGGATGCCAACCCATTCGCATGAAACCAACCCATAATTTTTTGTTTGTTTGATGCATTAATAATCATAAAGTACGCATCCAGTTGATCATTAAAACCGACCATGACATCGTCAAGAATGCCCCCGTCTTGGTTTAAAATCATGGTATAAACAATCTTATTGGGCCGCGTTTTTTCAATATCATTCGTGCATACTTTTTGCAAAAATGGGAATGCATGATCCCCGGTAAATAGCACCATGCCCATATGAGAAATATCAAACATACCACATTCATTTCGGACGGCTAAATGTTCATCTTTAGCATTCTGATACCAAACGGGCATTTGATACCCCGCAAAATCCACCAATTTGGCGCCCAATGATTCATGCAAATTCGTAAGTGACGTTGTTTTTAACATAGTTATTCTCCATTTCTGAAATCTCATATAAAACATCTTTAATTTGATCGAAAGATCCCACATTTACCAATCGTTGTTTAAATGGTTTAATCCCTGGAACACCTTTAACATACGATAGTAAATGTTTTCGAATCTCGCGCGTACCGACCATGTCCCCTTTATGCTCAATCAAATATGCCGCATGATTCAAAATAATAGGCAATCGATCCATTAGTTTTTCAGGCCGCTTCTCGGCAAATACCCAGGGATTCCCAAAGGTCGCTTGCCCAATATAAAATCCATCCAATTGATGGCAATACTGACGTCCTTCCGCCAGCGACTGAATGCCCCCATTCCCAATCACTGGAATTGTCAGCGCTTGCTTCAATGCATTTACGGGAGCGTACTGAGGCGCAACTTTATACGGCTCTTGATAAGTCCTGGCATGAATACAAATCATATCTGCTCCCGCCTGCTGAGCAGACACACCAAACGAAACTAAATCAT
>JBMTIN010000180.1:0-2483 GCA_049437345.1 Candidatus Marinamargulisbacteria bacterium | reverse complement strand
ATAGTTTGGGGTCGCCGGATGTCCCTGACGTGGCAATAAAACAGGTGTTTTTTGGAATCGCCTTTAACGCCATAACAAGGTCAATATACGTTTTTTTATATGCGTCCGGCCATGTTGGATGAAGCACCATAAACGATTGTTGTTGCTGGATCACATCCATAATGATCGATACGGTCTTTGGGGTGAATGTATCGATAATACAAATGTCGGAATGAGCGGGCATGTAAAGTGAGTAAGTATACCGCCATGCTGGTATACAAGATCAAATAAATACTGGTTAACCCCAATAATCGGTTAAACTGTTGATCTTTGGCCCGGGTGAATCGTCGGGTGAGTATCATGGCGACCACCACCAAAAAGAGCACGAGTATTATTTGAGAGAAGGTATCGGGCGTAATGGCATCCAATATAAAAATAGGCGCATATAAAAACACAATATATTCAATGGTGGAAAATGTCCGACCAAATCGAACCGCCCATGTTTTTTTATTGACCTTCGCATCGGATGCCATATCTCGTGTATTATTGACGACCAGAATCGCCGCAGTGATCAGACCAATCCCCGATCCAATTACACCCAGTGAATGGTTCCATACTCCGGTTTGTAAGTAATACGTTCCCCAAACAGAAATGGGCCCAAAAAATAGATAGGTGATGATTTCAGCCCCACCAATATAGGCCAATGCATAGGGGCCGGCCGTATAAATAACCCCAAAAAAAATGGCCAATAAACCAATGACTAAAATCGGCCATCCGCCGTTAATAATAAGTGGGATTCCTAAAATAAAGGCCCCCGTAAATGCCATAATGCTGGCCCATTTCATTGTTTTGGGTTGAATGGCCCCCGACTGGGTCATTCGCGTTGGCCCCACACGATCCGAGGTGTCGGCCCCTTTTATAAAATCAACGTAATCGTTTGCAAAATTGGTTCCCAGTTGAATCAATATGACACATCCAATAATCATCACGGCACGCAGTGGTGAATAATGAGAAGATGTTAGGCTCAGCGATAGTCCCAATATCACCGGGCACAATGACACCGGGAGTGTTTGTATTCTTGCGGCAAGTATCCAGTGTGATATCATTAAACTTAGAGTGTAGCATGATTCGTCTATTTAATCTATTTTTGTTGATATGTATTATGGGAACGTGTCAAACCCATGCCCAAAATCTGAATTATTTAAGGGTATGTGTTAAGACGAACTGTTTTGACGCTCGTGTCGCCGATACTCCCGCAACACGCACCAAAGGCTTAATGGGGGAAGGGGCGTTGCCCGATGATCAGGGAATGTTGTTTTTTTTTCCGACGCAAGGGACGCCTGGGTTTTGGATGAAGCGGACCCAAATCCCCCTAGATATTTTATTTATTAATGATGATGATATTATTGTATATGCCGTTAAAAATGCCCAACCATGCATGACAGAGGATTGTCCGGTATATAAAACAACACGTCCGGCATCGAAGGTATTGGAAATTAACGGAGGGCTATCGAATCAATTGGGCATTCATGTGGGTGATCCGGTGATGTACTTTATGGATGATGAGTAACCCGTTACTATTGGCGCACCGTGGCCATTGGCACGGGCATTGTGTTGAAAACACCTTACCCGCGTTTCATCGCACATTACAAATACCCGCCTCTGAATGCCATGGTCTGGAGTGTGATTGGCAACAGTTGGATGACGAGACCCCCGAATCTTGGGTGGTATTTCATGACAAGACCATACAGCGGTTATCCAATAATAATAGCCAACTTCCGCCCACGCCCGGTATGGTATTATTTCAATATGGTCATGTTGGACGATTACCTACACTAACCGACATGTGTGATTGGATACAAACCATATCCGGGCCGATGATAATGAATATTGAATTGAAATCGGGCACACCAAGGGGCCTTCGGTATTTGATTCATGCATTAAATAACGCCAATAACAACGGTGCCGTTACATTTATTTATTCCTCGTTTGATCCGGCGATTATGGCAACACTATTTCGTCTAAATACGATTCAAATCAGTGGATTAATACGACAATTTGAAGATCTTGATCAATGGCCTGACGCGGACCATCGAATTCAATTCATAGCGATGCGACACGATGCAATCACCTCAAAAATTCAATCTGCCATCGCCCAAAAAGGGTATCCTTTGGGCGTGTATTTTTCAGATCAATTATCGTACCAGACGCACCGAGTTGATGTACTGAAATGGCCCAATTTGGGGGCCGTATTTACGGAGTCTTAGATTATATGGATTTAGTTGCCATTGTTTCCGATGAATTAAACGATGCCACGCCCCCGTTTATTATTGCGTGTTCGGGGGGACCAGATTCCGTATTTTTAACCACCATGATTGCCCAAGCATTTCCGAACCAATCGCATCGGTTGGTGTATTGCAATCATCACCTGAGGCCCGAGGTAGAGAATGAAATACAAACCGTTCATGCCTTAGGGGACCGATGTGGGTTTCCCGTGCATATTC
>JBMTIN010000179.1:0-2485 GCA_049437345.1 Candidatus Marinamargulisbacteria bacterium | reverse complement strand
AATTTTGCAATCATTGCACATATCGATCATGGTAAATCAACTATTGCAGATCGATTAATTCAGTTAACCAATACGGTATCCGAGCGTGAGATGAAGTCGCAATTACTAGATTCGATGGATCTTGAACGCGAACGTGGCATCACCATTAAAATGCAAGCGGTCCGAATGAACTATCAAGCCAATGATGGGAATGCGTATATTTTGAATTTAATCGACACGCCTGGCCATGTTGATTTTAGTTATGAAGTCTCTCGGTCGCTTGCTGCTTGTGAAGGAGCATTGTTGCTTATTGATGCTGCTCAGGGAATTGAAGCCCAAACCATGGCGAATTTTTATTTGGCCTTGGAGCATAACTTGGAAATTATCCCGGTGATTAATAAAATCGATTTGCCCTCTGCACAGCCTGAAAAAATTTTGGATGATATCGAGTTGGTATTGGGTATCCCGCGCGAAGATTGCTTGGCCTGTAGCGCCAAAACCGGACAAGGGATCGCCGAAATACTGGAAATGGTTGTCAAAAAAGTGCCGCCCCCCACACCACGATTCGAATCCAATCAGCTTCGCGCCTTAATTTATGACGCGCAATACGACGATTATCGGGGCGTTATTAGCTACATTCGGGTGTTTGAGGGTGAAATTAAGCAGGGGCAATCCATTAAAATGATGGCCACAGATCGCAAATTTGAAGTAACCGAATTGGGTTTTTTTACCCCTAAAATGACGCCATCTACCCATATTTCATCCGGAGAAGTGGGGTATGTTATTTCCGGTATTAAAACCCTAGATGATTCACGTGTCGGTGATACCATAACCGATACCAAATCGCCTTCAAGTACGCCGTTGCCGGGTTATCAAACCGCAAAGCCAATGGTATTTTCTGGTATTTACCCCGTTGATACAGAAGATTTCAAAGAGCTTGGGATCGCCCTTGAAAAATTAAAACTGAGTGACGCATCACTTAACTATGAAACCGAGTCTTCTCAGGCACTTGGATTTGGCTATCGGTGTGGGTTTTTGGGGGTGTTGCATATGGAAATTATTCAAGAGCGCATTCAGCGCGAGCATGGCATTGATATCGTGTTAACTGCACCTAATGTCACCTATAAAATTATCACAACAAGTGGCAATTCATTACTGCTTGAAAATCCAAGTCAATTTCCAGAACCTACCCTTATCGAGAAAATTTTCGAGCCCTATATGGGGCTATCCATCATCGCTCCCAATACATGTATTGGCGCGATTATGGAACTTTCCCAAGAGGCACGTGCCGTATACAAAAAAGCCGAAATGCTTGACGCATCTCGCCAAATTCTAACGTTTTCGATGCCCCTGAATGAATTAATAACGGGGTTTTTCGATCGACTTAAATCCAGAACACGCGGATATGCCAGTATGGATTATTGGTTTGAGGAATATGAAGTCGCAAAACTGGTGAAAGTAGACATGTCAATTAATGGTGAGCCTGTGGATGCATTATCGTTTATTGCGCATGTTGATAAGGCCGAAACCATTGGTCGAAAATTAGCCCTAAAATTGAAAGAAATAATTCCGCAACAAATGTTCGAGGTTCCCATTCAGGGTAAAATTGGGGGTAAGGTGATTTGCCGTGAAACGATTCGTGCGCTGCGAAAAAATGTGACTGCCAAATGTTATGGTGGCGATATTACCCGTAAGCGAAAGCTATTGGAAAAACAAAAAGAAGGTAAAAAGAAAATGAAACAGTTGGGAAATGTAACCGTCCCAAAATCTGCATTTTTATCCATTCTTAAAACGTCAGACTCGTGACGGCACACTGTCATGTCATCACGATATCTTGGGAAGCTGCCGTCAATACGGTTATCCGCAGTCCGTATGCGGTTTTTTTAGATGCATCCGATCCGACGCATTACGACGGGGTATGGTCGTATGTTGGGTTTGATCCCTATATGACCATTACCATTTCTTCAGGGACCATTACCTCGAAGTACCGAAATGGTCAGGTTCAAACGTCGACACAGTCTGTTACATCATATCTTGCCCAACTTGAATCTCAGTGGCTATCTCACCCGAAGGTTAATCAGGGGTTTATGGGCGGGATAATGGGGTATCTATCGTATGAAGCCAGCCGCTATTGGGCCGATTTTTCCCATCTGGTTCCCCCACACGTAAACGCTTCAGATCTAACCCATCATCCGTCTGGTCTTCCCGATATTTGTTTCGGCGTTTACGATCGGGTTCTACGTCATCACCATCCCACCAATACGACCGAGCTCATCGTGAGACAGGATGTTACCGGAGACACGTTTTCGATTTCGGACTTTGAAAAGCGCAATCAACATGCGTCATTGCCTGTGTCACCTTCTCAATCCGAATTTGACCTTACCTCATCGGTAAGTATGCCATCTTACACCCAGTATCAAGAAAAATTTGATGCGATTAAACGGTGGATCCAAAACGGCCATGTCTATCAAATTAATTTATCCGAGCAATTTAATGTGGCGTATCG
>JBMTIN010000178.1:0-2504 GCA_049437345.1 Candidatus Marinamargulisbacteria bacterium | reverse complement strand
AAATCAGCTCCAAAAACAAAAAAAATAACCTTAACTATTCCAAACGACCCTTTACCGACCCTACAAAGCCCTGCGCCATTGCCTGATATTACCGTCACTCAAACAGGAAAAGCACTGAAGTTTACATTACCCGCCAATGTTAAAAGAGCGGCATTTTACCCCGAGCAAACGGCCCCATTTCATGCCGATACCGGCACCCTAAAATCCGGCCAACTTCACGTACCGCTAACACACCGTCAAAATCAAGTCATTACAGGGGAATTATTTATGGATAATCACCCCCCGATAAAAATACATCAACGCCCCCGTCTTTTAACCTCATCTTACGGCCCCATTATCGGTGCCTTACTTGGTGCCTTTTTAGGTGGACTATTGTTAAACATTATGCCCTGTGTGTTACCCATTATTGGCATTAAAGCCTTGCAATTTCAACGGTCTAAGCACATCCCTGGATGGCGCGACGCCGTCTATTATTTTCTGGGCGTATGGGGAACATTAATAACACTTTATTTGTTATTGGTCGGATTAAAATCCATGGGGCACCTATCGGGATGGGGGTTCCAATTACAGTCCCCGATCATTATTCAATGCCTCATTCTATTATTTGTATGCATTATGGCCATTAACCTTGAGATAATGCATATTCCGTTACCCAAAAAAATATCTCAAAAAAAACATTCACATATGATGGCATACGGGGCCATGACAACATTGATTGCAACGCCCTGCACCGCCCCTTTTTTGGGAACGGCATTAGCGGCGGCACTGCTAACATCCAGCGTTGTGGGATTCGGCATTTTTACATCCATGGCGCTCGGATTATCACTCCCCATGGCTTTAATCATCACAAGACCATCATGGCGACGATGGCTCCCCACATCTGGCCATTGGAATCGCCGCTTAAAGTTTTATTTAAATGGCGGGTTTGTCATTACCATTGGCTGGTTTTTTTGGATTTTATCTTCACAAATATCCATGGGATTCTACACCATATTTTTAAGTGTTATCACCTTATTTTTTTTCATCCTATATTGGCGACACCCCATTGCTATACCTAAACAACACCTTCTGCCTGTTATTTTAACCGTTATTATGGGCCTTATTCCGTTGATCAACCCAGCCCCATCTAACCGTGTATGGCAACCTTACGCCCCCGCCATTATTGAGTCACTGATTGCCAATCAAACCCCCTATTTTATTGATATTACGGCCAAATGGTGCATTACCTGCCAAACCAATAAACTTACCGTATTAAGCACCCAAAAAGCCATAAAATACTTCAATAAAAAAAATATTCAATTATTTCGAGCGGATTGGACAAACCACTCACCGACCGTAACGTCACTTTTAGCTCAGTTTGACAAAATAAGCATTCCCACTTATGTTTATTTTGACGGTGAAACACATCATGTATTTGGGGATATATTGACCATGAATAAGCTGAAGGAGCATGTAAAGTGACCCGATTAGGTGTTAATATTGATCACATTGCAACATTAAGACAACAACGTCAGGAGGGGCATCCTAACTTAATTGAGGCCGCTAAATGGGCCATTGACGCCGGTGCCAATAATATTACCGTTCATTTAAGAGAAGATCGTCGTCACATTCAAGATCAAGACATATTCGATCTAATAACCATCACACCCCATCTGAATTTTGAATGTGCCCTATCGTCAGACGTCATTGAGATTGCTTTAAAAACGACCCCTAAATGGGTGTGCATTGTACCTGAAAAACGGCATGAATTAACAACCGAAGGTGGGCTAAATTTAACCGGGGACACACCCCTATTAAAAGCCACCATTCAACAATTACAAGCCAATGGCAGCCAAGTAAGTTTATTTATTAATCCTCAAATTGACGATGCCACAACCGCTCACTTATTGGGAGCGAATAGCATTGAAATTCATACCGGCCCCTATTCATTGGCGCCTCAAGATACGGCTCAATTACAGGCCATCCAATCCGTGGCAGCCCATGCCAAATCATTGGGATTAAATGTACATGCCGGTCATGGATTAAACTACAATAATATTCAACCCATTGCCCAAATTAATGCCATTACCGATGTTAATATTGGGCATAGTATTATTTGTAAGGCCATTAACGTCGGTCTGTATAATGCCGTTATTCAAATGAAACAATTGCTTGTGAAATCACGCCATTTTTAATAATATATCTTTTATATTCCATGCAACCATTTATTGATCAAACACTTCACCCCCTTTTCATATTATGTTCTAAGTATATGGCCAAAGCCGTTGAAATCGTATGGTATTATCCCGTGGTTCTTCTTTGTATTTTTTGTGGGGTTTTATTTACAGTTCGATCTGGCTTCATTCAGTTTCGCGGGTTTTCACATGCCATTCAATTACTTCGAGGACGATACGATGATCCCAATGAACCCGGGCATATTAGTCATTTTCAAGCCTTAATGGCCGCGCTGTCAGGGACGATTGGATTGGGCAACATTTCTGGTGTGGCCATCGCCATTGCTTATG
>JBMTIN010000177.1:0-2527 GCA_049437345.1 Candidatus Marinamargulisbacteria bacterium | reverse complement strand
ACCATGAAACGCAATAGCCTCCGTTAAGGCCGCCTCAAGGGGGGGGGAATAGGTGGTTTGAAGCGTGGCAAAAGTCATGGTGCATCCACGGGAACAATGCGGCTCACTGTTTTTTCGATGCTGGTTCTTAGGTCTGCCATGCGGGTCATTAATGCGTTGTAAATGGCCACCTGGTCTTCAAAGTTTAATGTTGCGTCGTTCAATTTTGATAATTGATCTTCAATATGGGTGATTTGGTCTTTAATTAACATGATCTATGGTTACTTTAACAGTGCCGTCGGCCAATCGCAATTGAAGTTTATCATTTTTTTTCAATGATTGGGTGGATATGACGGGCGTATTTTGCATTGTTTCGGCATAAACAAAGCCACGGCCTAATTGACGAATGGGATTTAGGTGACGGAGGGTGTCTTGATAGGTTTGTTCTAAGGTCAATAAGTGCGTTTGACGGGTTTGAATAGCGTGCTTGGCCGCCGTATGATACCCCGATAATGTTGATAAATAATGGGTGGCTCTGGTCATAATATGGGTATGAAGCGACGTCAATTGGTGTTCAATGTTTCGGATGGGGGCCATGGACGCATCGCATAACCATTGGGCCATGGCCGTGGGGGTTTCAAAATCCCGGTGGGCGATTTTACAACATAATGTGGTGTTAATTTGATGCCCAATGCCACAAACAATGGGCGTGGTTAATGCCAGTAAGGCATTGGCCAATTCTGTCGAAAAATACCCGTCAAAATCATGCTCGGCCCCACCCCCCCGTGCGAGTGCAATCACATCGGGCGATAATGCTTCGGCGTGGTTAAGTGCCGTGATAAGGGATGTTGGTGATTTCAATCCTTGCATAACGGCCGGAATCAATTGGATGTTTAATGTATGATGAGTGCGATGGAATACACTGGCCATATCGTGATATGCGGCTGAATCCGTCGCTGTAATTAAGGCCACAGAATATAATTTTTTAGGTATGGCCTCGGGGCGATGGTGTTGGTATTTTCCGGCCACTTCGTAATCGCTCATTAAGCGGGCGCGATCGCTTGTTTTTTGACCGGTACCTTTGGGTAAAATAGTGTGCCCTGAAAACACAAACTGGCCTTTATTTTTTAGGTATCGGCCGTGCCCTATAATTTGGCAGGTGTCTCCTTTTTTAACATAGGGAAGATCTTTCGTTTGGGTGCTATAAATGACACAAGGTAGGTGAGCCTTCGCATGGCTGAGCGTAAGATACAGATGCTCACGGTGCATGTTGAGTTGGGTGATTTCCCCTTGAATGCACAGCTGCTTTAAGTGCAATTGGTGGTGCACAATATCCGCAAACACATGATTAAATTCCGAGACGGTTAACTGAAGCATGCGCTAAAGATCCATAAAACGGGTGTGTTGGATAACATCATGGGGTTATTTTAAATACCCCCTGAATTGGGAACCGATACCATGGTGTGTGCCATTGTAATGTGGTTAGAATGCGGTGTTGCCAATGGATTTTTTTACAGTTCAGGCGAAGTTTGGGGGTGATTTCAATGGTTTTATTTTTTGAAATGGTCATGCGACGGAGGCGGTTTCCTCCGGTCCAAATGGTATCTTTATGCTTTTTTTTATGCACAATTTCTGTCTTATATTGATCAATTTGGAGTTTTACCGCATCGATGCGGTGCTTGTTAATCCAAATGGGGTCCACAATAAATGGGGCATTAAACAAGGTGCCGTGCAGTTTTTCGACCACAATATGGCCCATATCAATGGCCAATTGGCCCAAGGGGCGGTTGTCTTGTGTTAATGTTAGTGCGGTTTTAGAAATATCGACCGATAGGGTATTGGTCGAGGTTTTAAACAAAAAAGTTGTGGGTGCTTCGGTGGCTGTCAACGCCCATTCATGGGTGGGTGTGTTCATGAATAAATCCCTAAAAATAAGTGCTTCATATAAAGTGACTTGAATGCTGATATCATTTAATCGGGCATTATATTGTCGCTTTAATGGCTGGGTATCTAATTGTAAATACAGCTTGAATATGGCATCCAATTGGCCCACCATGGTATCTTTTTTAAATGGCATATCATCATTATTGAGGTTGGGTTTTAACCATTGATCGTACATGGCTTCCGGGTCTTCCAAGTTCGGTTCGGGGGATGGGGTTGTATCGGATACGCTCAGGTTAGGTGATGGTATGGACCATGGCAATGGGTCAAAAATGGGTGCCGACATGATCGCATTATGGCAAGGCACGGTTGATTATTCAAGTGAGGGTGGCGTTAACCATTCATTCGATCTATTTTTTTATGTTATTTTATTGACATTTTGTTTTTTACACTAGAATTTTTATCAATTTAATGGATACTTGGTATCAGTTTTAAGAGGAGTGGGCGCAATGAACATTGGTCGTTATTTTAAAATGAATACTCAATATCGATCGTTGTGTGACGTCAACGATTCAAGGCCATCATTGGCGACTCAAATTCTTCAACATCGAATGATTTATCTCAATCAATATCTTCAAATAAAATCAATGAAACCCATTTGTTAAAA
>JBMTIN010000176.1:0-2567 GCA_049437345.1 Candidatus Marinamargulisbacteria bacterium | reverse complement strand
GGATATCATTCAAACCAATCGTCATCCCAACGATAGGCCCCCCCATCATCAAAAGCCCCAATAAAAAATACCCCCTAAAAAGATGCATGGATCGCTGAAATATCGTCGGGTAAATTGGCTGGCCAGTCAATATCAATCAACCGTTGACTCTTTGCTAATATATTCATTACGCCACGTAATTCAACCGGCATTACGGTAATGGTTTGATCTTTACTTTTTTTACCATTGGGTTGAATAGGCGTCAACGATATCTGTACCTGCTTTAATATATCATGCGTGTTTCCCACATTCTCAAATATGAGCCGAATTTTTTTTGCCCCCGTATCACTCTGAACGATATTAGCTCCCTGAATAATAACCTTGGGCTTTGCATTGCTTGGCGTCACATACGCGGCCTTAACAACTTTGGTTAGCGCCGCTAACTTTACGGTCATATCATCGCCCGCATTATCGTCATCCCCCAATGACAAGTTCAGCTCTTCGACAATGATACGAAATGCTTTTTCGTCTGAAATTTTTTGATCACCCACCCACGTTAAAGTGACTACTTGTTGCTCGTCGGGCTGAAGTAATAATTGATTTGGATAAATTAAAAAGTCTTCAACATCCGCCAATTGATCCACCCCGGTAACTGAATCAATTATTCGTGATTGTGCATAGATTTCTAAGGCCACTATTTTATGACTATTATTGGTTACAAATAAATTACGATTAGCAGAACGTCCTGTGGTTGCAAATGTATCGCTAGATAATTCTACTCGAAGTGCGAATAATGGTATCGCCAAAAAGGTAACCCACACCATCAAAATTATTTTTTTCATACGATACCTCTACTTTCCCTATATTTATAGATTACCAAAATTGCTACAAATCAGCTATTACAAACGTAATTACATCTTTATATTGCCCCCGAAACAAATTAGCCTTGGCTTTGGTATTTAGCATTAAATTCAACTCGGCCTCGATGGTGGAAATATCCAATTGATCATCAAATTGAACCAATACCTCATTCATCAATTTCAGGTTTTTTCGCTCACCATCGGCCGGCATCGCCCCGCCTAATTGACCACTGATACCGCGTTCAACATCCAGCGTGTAATTTATAAAGTCCCCATCATTAATACTTGAGACATATTGGCCATTTACCAATCGCACCAGCCGCCCGCCTTGTTCACTTTTTAATGTTATTTGAAACCCATTGGAATCATTATTACTTACTGTAAATACCGCGATCATAACCCCCCCTACCGGCGTGTCATATTTTCGAAACTCAGGCAATGTTGTCGATAAATTTTCAAACGGAACCACATTCATTTCCAAAATATTTTCAACTTGTCCCGCCGGTGCCGTTCGACCCGATGTCCCCGCATATCCCAGAAACCAACCCATTAAAATCATACTAAAAATTCGAATTATCATATTTTTATTTCCATTTATAAATCCGTAATTGTGACGGTAATGGTGTCTTGAAATACCCCATGAAACAACGATGCTTTTTTAATGGTATGCATTTTTAATATTAGCTCAGCCTGACGGGTGGCCTGCTGAATATTATCATTAAAATAAACACGATACGGCTGTGTTAGCCCAAACCCTTTGCGTTCATTTTCTGGGGGCATATCTATTCCTAAAACACCACTACTTCCTCCCAGTAGATCCAACGAATAATGAATATAATGACCATCGAGCACATCTGACGGATAATCGTTATTCTTAAAAAATACCAACCGACCCGCCCGATCCGATGAAAATGTTAAAAAAAATCCATTGTAATTATTATTATCGCAGTAAATACGCGCTACCACCGCCCCCAATGGGGGCGTTGATTGCAATCGAATGTCGGGTACGGTTGTTTTCAATTGGTTATCAGTAACGACATTAATGTTAATAACGGCATCTAAATCACCATTAATTAAGGCATCATTCGCTGTTACAAAAAAAGAAAAAAATAAAAGACCACTAAACAGAGGCCATATGATATAGTTCATCACATATCATATTCCCAATTTCACTGGTTTTAAAACCCATTTTACCCGCCAGCATAGAGTCCATCTTCTGTATTACAGACACTTTAGCTGCTTCCAATTGATGCGCGGCATCGACATACCCCAAATGATCCATCATTAGATGCGCTGCCCCAATAGCCGCCATGGGATTAATTTGATTTTTACCGGTAAAATCCGGGGCCGTTCCGCCAATGGGTTCAAACATGGACACCCCCATTGGATTAATGTTTCCACTGGCCGCCACCCCCATACCGCCTTGAGTCACTGCCGCCAAGTCCGTAATAATATCACCAAACATGTTGGATGTTACAATCACATCAAAGGTCTCCGGGCGCTCCACCATATGCACACATACCGCATCCACATGAGTGTAGTTTGTTATAATATGAGGATAATCTCGTGCTACTGTATTAAAAACACGTTCCCATAAATCAAACACATAAGTTAATACATTTGTTTTACCACATAATGTTACCTTACCAATAAACCCATCGGCCACTTGATCCTTGGAAAGGCCCCGCCAAGGGGTCCCTTGATGCCGCTTTTGAACGGTTTCAAATG
>JBMTIN010000175.1:0-2573 GCA_049437345.1 Candidatus Marinamargulisbacteria bacterium | reverse complement strand
CTCTATCCAGCTGAGCTACAGGCGCAAAGTACCTTCATATAATATCAATAATTAAGATAAATGACGAGACTATCGCAACTTGGTCGCTTGCTTTCTTCCTCTCTTTCGTTCGGCGCAACCAACCCTCGCTTCGTTTCATCTCTCACGTGCTTTCTGCACTCAGAGACTCTCTCGCTCACTCTATCCCTTTCAACCAAGCCACGGTATAATAAATGGAATGGAACACATACGTAATTTTTGCATCATCGCACACATTGACCATGGAAAATCAACGCTGTCCGATCGATTAATCGAGTTGACCAATACCGTCGAACAACGAGATATGAAAGCGCAACTGCTCGATACCATGGATATTGAACGTGAACGAGGCATTACCATCAAAATGCAAGCCGTCCGCTTAAATTATATTCAAAATAATGTGAACTATACCCTTAATTTAATTGATACCCCCGGACATGTGGATTTCACCTACGAAGTCTCCCGATCCCTTGCCGCCTGTGAAGGGGCATTGCTATTGGTCGACGCCGCTCAAGGAATTGAAGCTCAAACCATTGCCAATTTTTACTTGGCCTTAGAAAATGACCTGGAAATTATTCCTGTCATTAATAAGATTGATTTACCCGCCGCCGATGCCGATAAAGTCGCCATGGACATTGAACAAGTCTTTGGCATTCCCGCCGAAGATTGCATTAAATGCTCCGCAAAGTCAGGGATTGGGGTCGCCGGTATTTTGGATCATATTATTGAAAAAATTCCAGCCCCCACACCTAAATACCAAGATGATTACCTACGAGCCCTTATTTTTGATGCCCATTACGACAGTTATCGTGGGGTTATCGCCTATGTCCGTATTATGAATGGAACGCTTAAAAAAGGCGATAAAATTCAAATGATGTCCACCGGTCGCACCTTTGATGTCACCGATATAGGGCATTTTAAACCAAAAATGACCACGTCAAACCAATTAATGAATGGCAATGTTGGCTATGTGACCTCCAGCATGAAACAAGTGGACGATGCTAAAATTGGCGATACCATTACCTTGGCCAAAGCCCCGGCCACCGATGGCCTATTGGGCTACAAAGAAGTCAATCCCATGGTATTTTCAGGCATTTATCCCGTTGATACCAATGACTACGAAGACTTAAAAGTCGCTCTAGAAAAACTAAAGCTTAATGATTCATCACTAACCTTTGATACCGAAAGCTCCAAGGCCCTGGGATTTGGGTTTCGTTGCGGATTTTTGGGATTATTGCATATGGAAATTATACAAGAACGTATTGAACGTGAATTTAACATTGATATTGTATTAACCGCCCCCAGCGTCACCTACAAACTAACCCTCACCAGTGGGGAATCTATTGAACTTGATAACCCCAGTGACTACCCAGACGTACAAACCATTCAAGAAATTCAAGAGCCTTATGTTGGCTTATCCATCATTGCGCCATCTCAATACACTGGCGCCATTATGGAATTGATCCAGGAACACCGGGGGATTTATAAAAAAACAGAAATTATTGATGCCTTGCGACAAAGCTTTATTTACGAAATTCCCATGAACGAGATCATATCTAATTTTTTCGATAAACTAAAATCCCGCACCCAAGGGTACGCATCCATGGATTATTGGATTGAAGATTATCGGCCCACCAAACTGGTGAAGGTGAATATGATGATCAATGGTGACCCCGTCGATGCCCTATCATTTATTGCTCATCAATCCAAAGCACGTACCATTGCCAGCAAAATGGCCGAAAAATTAAAAACACTAATTCCACGACAATTGTATGAAGTTAATGTACAAGGGGCTATTGGGGGAAAAATTATTTGCCGAGAAACCATTAAAGCCCTACGTAAAAATGTCACGGCCAAATGTTATGGTGGCGATATTTCACGTAAACGAAAATTATTGGAAAAACAAAAAGCCGGAAAAAAGAAAATGAAACAACTCGGGTCCATCTCCGTCCCAAAAGAAGCCTTTTTATCCGCACTAAAGCTTGATTAGACCCCTTATCGGCGCACCGATATCACCGTCAATGAAATTAACACCATACCAACGCCTACCAAAGTCACCCATGTATACGATTCGTTAAATATAATAATGCCCGATAATGTTGTCAGTGGAATGACACATAACATAAGCAATGACGAGATGCCCGCCGATGCAAATTTAAATCCCAACGTCATGGCCATTTGTCCTAAAAAGCCAATGCTACACATGGCCACCAATAAAAATATTGTCGTAATATTCAAATGCATCAAATGCGCCACTGAAGGAAATAATAGAATGGCCACCGACAACGTATACGTCCAAAAAACAATTGTCACCGTATCGTGATAATCACGCAATTTTTTTAACGATATATACACCCCCGCATTAAAAAAAGACCCCAAAAGAGCCAGACCTTCGGGCAACGATAACGTCAGTGGCATGGGCGGCTTCACCACCAACCCCATGCCCAAAAACACAATGGGTATCGCCATACAAGAAGCCATACTGGGCATTTTTTTATTCGCAATAACATCGTATAATAATGTCCACAGCACCGATAATTCAAAAATTAATATAC
>JBMTIN010000174.1:0-2591 GCA_049437345.1 Candidatus Marinamargulisbacteria bacterium | reverse complement strand
ATGCAGGCCTTGGCTTGGGGGCTATTATTTGGCACGGCGATCACATTGGTATTGATTCCTTGTGTATACTTGATTGAAAATGATATTCAACGATTGGTAAGAAAGTACTGGCGTCGATGGGCCGGAATCATGATGTGTCTTTTTATTTTTTTAGGCATTGGTTCACGCCCTGTAATGGCCTCAGAACGTACCGTATCCTTGCATGAGTTTATAACAAACGCCGCCCAAAACGATACGGTGTTTCGGGGACTGTTGATGCAACGCTTATCGATGGCCTATGACCAAGATCGATACGTTGACACCTACGAAGTCGCTGTTTCGGTGGTGTCTGAATTTAGTGTTTATACGAATACCCCTGGCGATACCCATACTGTCGCATTATCGCAGATATGGCCCAGGTTGGGGCAAAGTAGTTCCGTTGAATATACTCATTTGGCGGAATCATCCCGCACTCAATGGGTATTTTCACAAGATATTGCTCGGAATGCGTTTGGTTCTTCGGCACGGTTAGATCATCGCATTCAATCGCTCAAAACCAAGATTGCCAAACATCAATTGGTGGAGGCGTATGAAGATTACACGGCATCGCTGATGTCACTTTATTATACTTGGATTCGACGTTATGAAAGCGTAAAATTGGCCCGTGCGGCGTACCGCGAAAATCAAAAGGTACTCAATAGTATTATCGATCGACAAAAGAAGCGAGTTGCAAACACCAACGATGTTAATAAACTAAAGTTACAAACATGGTCAAAAAAAGAGAAAATTATTTTATTTGAACGGGACTATGCCGAAACAAGCGATCAAATGAAACGTGCCATGGGTCTTCCGCCCACCGATCATTTACAACCAGATACAACCATTGTCTTGGATCCCTTACCCCCCTCGGTATCCGCGCTCTTTGATTCACCCAAAACCATGCCCCGAACATTTTTAATACTGGATCAACTTAACGAGCAATCGGACCTTGAGATAGATCGTATTGCACACAATTTACTTCCTTCGATTCAACTATCGGGACACATTATTCATCATCGTGACACCCGTGGGGCATTGGGTATTTCGATAGATTTACCGCTTAAAAACACACAAGCAAGGGCACGGCATGCCTTGGCCAAAATAAATCAAAAAACAGTGGAAATTGGCGCTATTACCACCATAGAAACACTCAAAACACGCATTGGGCACCTGTATAATGCGCTTCATTCACAAAAAGACTTGATTCATGCCGCAACTCAAAAACGACAATTAGCGCGTCAAATTTTAGCGGCAGAATCTGAGAATTATTCGTTTGGAAAAGCCACACTGAACGATTATATTGTGGCGGTGAATCGGTATGACAATGCACGTTTCGATGAAATTGATCGGAAAATAACCTATCAACAATTAAGCATTGAGTGGAAACGACTTACGGATCGGTTGGTCATGACGGACTTTGAGGCCTTATAATCTTAAGCATAACCTTTGGCTTGAAGCTTAAATAAATGGGCGTACACCCCGTCATTATGGACTAAGTCATCGTGAGAGCCGTCTTCAATAACCTGTCCCTGATCAATGACCAAAATACGATCCGCCATGCGCACGGTGGGAAATCGATGTGAAATAATAATGCTGGTTTTGCCATCTGTTAACGTGGTAAATCGCTTAAAGACATCTTCTTCAGCCTGGGCATCCAGCGCCGCCGTAGGTTCATCCAAAATCAATATATCGGCATGATGGCGCATAAAACCACGAGATAATGCAATCTTTTGCCACTGCCCACCGGACAACTCTTCGCCGTTATCGAACCATCGTCCCAATTGGGTGTCGGCCCCGTGGGTTAATTGGTCCATCATGTGGGTGGCCCCTCCGTGGTGAATGGCGGTTTGAATGGCGGCGTCATTCTTCATGTGGGGGACATACCCCAATCCCACATTTTCTTTGACGCTAAATTGATATTTATTAAAATCTTGAAACACAATACCCAACCGATCAGTTAAGGTGATGGGGTCCCAATCATCCAGACGAACCCCATCCAAGTAAATGGTGCCTTCGGTTGGTGTATACAGACCACAAATTAATTTAATAAAGGTGCTTTTTCCGGCCCCGTTATGGCCCACTAACGCCAGTTTCTGACCGGCGGGAATCATTAAAGAGACCCCCCTTAACGCCCATGTCGATGCCCCTTGATATCGAAATCCAACCGCATCAAAACGAATACCTCTTTCCTTAAAATGAACGGTTGGAGGGTTGTGTACGGGGGTGGCTTGTCGGGTTTGAATGTTCAAAAAGTCAAATAGATTGGCCATGTAAAGATTATTTTCGTACATACTCCCCAGTGATGTTAATGCCTGTTGAAACCCGCTTTGACCCTGCCGAAATGCCGCCAAATAAAGGGTTAACAAGCCAAGACTAATGCTTCCCATGGCCGCACTCATGGCCAAAAAGATATAACCGCCATAAAATGTTGCCGTTGATAACTGGGCCAAAAGGTACCCCCATATGGATTTTTGAATCGCCAGTTGTTTATCTTCTCGATAAAATTGGGTAGCAAAAGACGTATAACGAGATAACAAGACCTCCGATAACCCCAAGATTTTAACCTCTTTGGC
>JBMTIN010000173.1:0-2567 GCA_049437345.1 Candidatus Marinamargulisbacteria bacterium | reverse complement strand
CCCGGACAAATACGCGGGATAAGAAAAGTACACAAACGCCCGTGCCGTTAATGCCGGATTCAAAAAGTTCTTACCGGTACCACCAAAAATTTCTTTTCCAATAACGATCCCAAACGATATTCCCAAAGCCACCTGCCACAATGGAATTGTGGGGGGTAATGTTAAGGGGAATAATAGCCCCGATACCAAAAACCCCTCATTAATTTCATGTTTTCGTGTAATTGCGAACAATACTTCCCAAAACCCTCCCACCGCATAGGATGTTAACAAAATGGGCATAAAAACCAGACTCCCCTTAATAAGGCAATCGAAAAAAGACGCCGATTGGCCGGCGGATAAAAAGGACTGTAATCCAGCATTGTAAATGCCAAATAATGTGACGGGCAATAGCGCAATTACGACCAAAATCATAAAACGCTTGGTATCCAAGCTATCTCGAATATGCGCCCCCTTTTTAGTGGTTTCTTTAGAGCTAAAATGAATGGTTAAAACCGCTTCATAAATAGGGTAAAGGGATTCGAATCGCCCGCCTTTTTCAAATAAATGTTCGGCTGATATTAACCGATTGTATAGCCACTTCATTCAGCTGTAACCTCCTGATATAATCGTTTCTTTGCATCTGAAAAAAGTGACGCTAAATCAATTTTTGACGGACAAACGTAAGTGCAAACACCACAATTTGAACAATCCAATAACCCATAACGCATCGCCTCTTCAACATCATCGCCTTTAATGTTTCTTAATATATTTTGAGGAAGTGAGTCCACCGGACATACGGACTCACAATATCCACAACTCACGCAATCTCGTTCACTACCATTTAATGCCGCTGATGTTGGGGTGGGTCGAAACCGATTCAAAAAACCACTTAAATATGCAGTTGTATAAGATGGCTTATCTATGCCAGGCATCAAAAATGACATAAACTCTACCTCTGGGTCACTATCAATAATATTAATAGCATCCACCCCTATTGGTAGATATCGAGATTGGGCTGTATGAAGCCCTGAAAATAATCCACCAAATACCATCCGATCCGTTAGTTTTTCTTTTGTTAAAATAGACTCAGTTAAAGCGCCTTCGGTAACACAATAATGGTGGTTATCGGATAATTGATTTCCACCAACAGCAATATATTGCTGATTATAAAAAGAGCCCTCCGTTAGTGTCTTTCCGATTTTGACAAGATATTGCCAATCACATACCCACGAATGATTATATTCAACACGATCTTTTAAATGGTAGACAACGCTGGCAGGGTCACATAATGAGAAATCGCCATCAATACGAACCACACGAGCTAAGTCAGTTAACGCATCTAAATTCATAGCTTCATTAGCATCGGCAAACACCACCAAGGTATCCGTTAGTTTTGACAACAATGCCAACCCCACCAAAAGAGAGGATTCAACCTCATCAATCACCGCCGATAATCGGGCGTGAAACGGCTCGGGATTGGATAACTGAACAATAATGGCGGGAGGATTAACCTCGGGTGACGGAATATTATTAAATGGCAATTGCGTTAAATACGGCCATAAACCTCGCTCAAGCAAGGCCGATTTAGCTTGGGATGATGTTAAAGACACTGGCTTCAACGGCTCAAATTCAATGGGATTGTCGTTAGTCGCATCATCAATCTCAATTAATTCAAGCACACGCTGAGGCCCATATTCAATGGCTTTTACTGTGCCCGATACCGGAGAATGAAAATAGACCTGCGGGTTTTTCTTATCAAAAAATAATGCTTGCCCCCGTTGAACTGAATCTCCCACAGCCACAATAACTTTGGCTTTAATAAAACCAAAACTAACAGGAGAAATCCCGTTTGTTTTCCCGGTGGGAACGAAAGATACGTCTGATTTTGGCGCACCTTTGAATGTAACATTAAAGTTTCTTTTGCTTTTTATTTGATTTAATGTTTTCATGGAAATCCAGACGTAATGATATCTGGTTTGTACAAAATCAGCAAGATTAAAAGGGGGAAAAATGTTTAATATCATTCAATCAGCCAGTGTCTCAGGCTCAATATCGATACCTGTTCGGGTGGAAATTAGTGCCACAAAAGGAATGCCACAAGAAACCATTATTGGTCTCGCCGATACGGTCATTAAAGAATCTCGCACGCGAATTAAATCGGCAATTTTATTATCAGGATACGAATTCCCAGCCATGTCTTACGTGATTAATTTGGCACCTACCGATGTTCTAAAACGAAATATTGGATTGGAACTAGCCATTGGTGCAGGTATTTTAACAATCACACAACAAATCACTATTCCACCAAATTATTGCTTTATTGGCGGATTATCACTCGACGGGCAAGTGGTTCCTATTCGACATATTCTTCCCATGATTTATCACTACCCCGAGTATAAAAAAACCACCTTTGTCATTTCTTCAAAAAACACGGTGGATATCTCCCCATTGGATGGTATTTCATATGTTGCCATTCATCATTTAAGCGACTTAAAAAATGCACTCAGAACCCCCCCTAAAAAAAATATATTTTCAGGCCGAGGGTTGCAACCCCATCGCCACCGCCTTCCGCGAGGGCCGCGACTTCA
>JBMTIN010000172.1:0-2613 GCA_049437345.1 Candidatus Marinamargulisbacteria bacterium | reverse complement strand
TTTTATTTTTCAACCCACATACTAAATATTCCCCACAGGTTAATGGGGGAGTTTAGGATTCTTTACCATTTTAATGGGGAAGTTTGAATGGCACAAACAGTCTACAATACCACCAAATTTTGGTAAGATAATTGTGGATGTCAAAAAAAATAGTATCAATATGGACGGTTATTTTTTTATTGAATGGATCACTGACGCATGCTCAGTCAGATCCCCAATCCATCGAAAATGAATTAAAAAAAAATACGGCCATTATTCACAAAAAAAAGAAACAAGAGCGGTCACTATTAAAAGAACTGGGTTCTTTACGAACCAACATTTATTTGACCCAAAAAAAACTAAACCAAGCCTACCGAAAATATAATAGCTACAAAGAACAAATCAATACGACTCAAAAAAAATTAATCAATGAACAATCCCGACTCACTGAGACCACTGAATTACTAAACAAAAAAATTGTAACTCAATACAAAGAAAACCATCGCCCTATTATTAATTTAATATTTAATTCATCCTCATTTTCAACATTAATTAACAACTTATATTTTTACGAAAAGTTAATGGAAAACGACACGCATGAATTAATCGATGCCAAACAAAAAATCAATCAATTTAAACGCAATAAAAAACGATTGGAATACAATCGCATCCAAGCTCAAAAACTTAAAAACGATATTATAAAACAACGTCGTTCCTTAAAAAACACTAAATCCAATTATCAAAAAAACTTACATTCATTACGATCTGAACTCAAGAAATTTGAACAAAGAAACCGCACGTTACGCAAAGAATCCCAACAATTAAGCCGATATATTCAACAAAAAACAGGGGGATCCACCTTAAAAAAATACTTGGGTTCTGGCACATTTATACGTCCCGTGGGTGGCTACATATCCTCTCGGTTTGGGTTACGTCGTCACCCTATTTTTAAACGTCGTCGCATGCATACTGGCATGGACTTTGCGGCACCTCGAGGCTATCGCATTAAGGCGGTGGATTCTGGAAAGGTGCTATTTTCAGGGTTTAAGCGAGGGTATGGAAATGTTACCATTATTAATCATGGATGGTATAAAAATAAACGGATTTCGTCATTGTATGCTCACCAATGGAAAATGATTGTTCGAAAAGGGCAATCGGTAAAAAAAGGACAACTCATTGGCTACGTTGGTTCAACGGGTTACTCTACTGGCCCTCACCTGCATTTTGAAATCAGAGAAAATGGAAAACCTGTTAACCCCAGTACGTATTTACGGTTATAACCATGAGCATTAGCAATAAAAAAGCCTATTTTAATTACACCATTAAAGATACCTTCGAAGCGGGGATATCTTTAGTGGGATGCGAAGTAAAATCCATTCGACAAGGCCACATGACCATTCATGAAAGCTATATTCGTATTAAAGATAACGAGGTCTTTTTAGTCAACGCCAATATCCTTCCCTACGAGCACGGCAATCGATACAACCCTAAACCCAATCGTGACCGAAAGCTATTGCTTCACCGCCGTGAAATCACCCGAATTATTCAGTCCATTGAACGAAAAGGGCTGATTGCGATTCCCACCAAAGTATATTTAAAAAAAAATCGATTTAAAGTAGCCATTGGTGTGGGTGCACCAAAAAAAAGACACGATAAACGATCCGACATCAAAGATCGAGAGGTCAAACGGTCTTTGGAACGTGGATTTAAAAATCGTCAGTTATAATCCAAAGGATCCAAAATCCCCGCGTCTAAAAACCCCTTTTTTCGGAGCACACAGCTGGGGCAGGTTCCACATGCCGGTCGTTGACCATTGTAACAAGTATGGGTATGACGGTACCATGCCAGGTGGCCATATTGTTGCATAGCCAGCACGGTCTGCGCTTTGGTTAAATGCATCAATGGGGCTTTAATTAAAATATGCGCATCCAAGGCCAACTGAAGGGTCTGTTCTTGCGACTGAATAAAGGCTTCTCGGCAATCGGGATACCCCGAATAATCCGTTTGACACACCCCGGTATAAATAACACCCGCCCCCCGTTCATAAGCAATGGTACCAGCAATGGTCAAAAATAATGCGTTTCGCCCAGGAACAAACGTGCTCGGCCACCCATTATCTAAATCAGTAATTGGTACTTCGGAATGAATCATGGCCGACGAGGTTAATGCACCTAAAAATGTAACATCCACCACTTGAAAGCTCGCTCCGGCCAATGTGGCCAATGCCTGGGAACACTCCATTTCAATACGATGCCGTTGCCCATAATCAAAACAAATACAATGAACTGTGTCCGCCTGGTCGGCGGCGATGGCCAAACATGTGGCTGAATCTTGCCCTCCTGATAACAACACAATGGCTTGCATACTGTGTAGTTTAACGGGATCTAATAAGATTTGTCTATGAGACCTTATTAAATGTAAACGCTCCAACTCCCCCATTAAAATTTTGATTTGACCATCGGATGTTCGCTTGTAAACGTCATTCAGATACGCATTTTTTAGAGGCCATTTTCCCCCGTACTTTCATGATTTACGGTATCGAACCTTGGAATTAATGTCAATGCATGGCATAAAGCGATTCATACTATAAGACCTCTGCATAACTCTGGCATAAATTGATAAAATAAAAGAATC
>JBMTIN010000171.1:0-2613 GCA_049437345.1 Candidatus Marinamargulisbacteria bacterium | reverse complement strand
TGATATCGGTAAATAACCGGTATACAACGATAATGGCACCGACCCCGTGGGAACATGCGCCCCGGTTAACTGACCATCCTGAATATGATTGGACGATATCTGACCTGATTGAATGTGGCGAGACTGGACCGCATTGTCATTTAGTTTTTGACCGGTCACATGACCATTGACCACATGCCTCGATTGAATGGCCTGATCTTGAAAGTTGGCTATGGAAAACTGAACCAACGCAATGTCCTCCGATGACAACGACTGGCGTTTCATATGACGTGACTCAATGGCACCCTCGTCAAACGATGCCGCGGTTAATGAATTGGGTTGAATGACCGCAGAATCAATTGTAGTTGGCTTTACATGATCAATCGTCACACTGTCGTTTGCCAAATGGTGTGACTGCACACTCTCTGGCATGAAGTGAGTCCCCGTCACGGCATTCTCCTGGATATGGCGTGCTTGAAACGATTCATCCATAAAATGTTGCACATTTGTAATATCACGCCCGTCCCCCGACAATACCCCACTAAACGTCACGCCTGACATATCCCACGTATTTCCCGGCGCCTGAAGAACGGCCTCGGACGACATCATATTACCGGCGCTGAATTGATGATCCGACGATAACGCCTGAATGGCATTGCCCACCCATGCCGACCCCGATACTACCAGATCCTCCACCACATAAGCGTTGGGGGTTACCAACAACGCAATGGTACCAGGATCCGCCCCAATCCCCACATTTTTGGTTGTGTAAATGGACGGTCCGTTGCGTGTCCACTTGCTTCGATGTTCGGGGGTGGGCGACCAGGACATCGACACCCAGTTATTCTCTTTATACCCCAAAAAACGATTGGTGTTTGCATCCCACTGTATCTCCCCATTCGATGGTGACGCTTGGCTTTGTTTGGCGCCAATCATCATCCCGCCAGCGACATCCAAACTCACCTGCGGCGTTCGCGTTTGAATCCCTACCCGCCGTTGCGATTCGTCAAATACCATCATATCGTCATGGCCCAACCGACGTGCCTTATTTGATTCCTTGGCATGAATTGTATATGGAACAGGGTTCACTGGAAATTGCAGTGATTCCTGCCCTACGGTCAATTTTAACTCTAAATTTGAATTATCAAATAATGATGGTGGAAAATCATTCGTGGGAACAATAATATTGGCCACCCCGTGGTTAAACGGAACATTGGTCAACCGATGTTGGTGCAGCACATGATCGTCGGACAAAAATCGCACCGTCACCGCCTGATTCCCCGATACCGGGACATCGTTATAGTTAAATACGGCTGTAAACCTTAATTGGTCGGGGACACCGGCCATCATCGTACTTGATACCCATACAAAAAAAACCACAAAAAACAGTCGTAATTGATTTATTTGATTCATTCATTCCACCTAGCTAGAGACATTTGAATTATTCCCATATTTTGAATGGATTAAACACAAATAATGCCACCAATGAACGGTGGGGACGTAGGTTACACGTCAAAAAATATATATATATTTTATTTAAATCATACTCGCATCCATCCTTACCCAAGGAACTGGCCGCCGAGGCGTTGGTTAAAAAGGCCGTGAATCATGGTCTCACTCGGCCCATTTACTAATATCTCCCCTTACTGAACTTCGATCATTCGAATCGAGTTGGTGCCCCCCGGACGACCGAGAGGATACCCCGCCGTCACCACGGCCAAGTCTCCCACCTGAACATGGTTGGCCGCTTTAGCGTCATCCAATGCCATTTGAATCATCGACCCCCACGATTGAATGGTTTTAAACGGCGACTTCATTAGTAACGGAATAACGCCACGATACAATGCCATTTTTCGAACCACATGAATATTATCGGTGGGGGCCACAATGGGAATGCTGGGGTTTAACTTCGACGAAATAAGCGCGGTATTTCCCGAACTGGTAAATGCAATCATTACATTCGCATTAATCTCTTCACTGATTTGATCCGCGGCTTTGCAAAATGTCGTGGCGGCTGACTTAATTTGAAATATACGTTTTACCTGACTGTACTTTGACTTTTTCAATTCCGCTAAATGGTTATCCGATGCTTCACAAATATGACGCATGGTCTGAACCACCTCGATGGGAAAGTCCCCAACCGCCGTTTCGGCCGATAACATAACACTGTCACATCGATCATAAATTGCGTTCGCAATATCCGACACCTCCGCACGTGTGGCGGTGGGTTTTGACACCATACTTTCCAACATTTGTGTGGCCACAATAACGGGCGTGGTTAAACGATTGCATTCCCGAATGGTTCGTTTTTGAATCTCGGGCACCTTTTCTAGCCCAACTTCAACCCCCAAATCCCCACGAGCCACCATAACCACATCGGAGACCTCAATAATATCAATCACATTATCCACGGCCGACCGACGTTCAATTTTAGATATAATGCCAATATGATCCGCCTGTGCCTTTTCAATAATGGCACGTAAATCCGTCACATCTTTAGCACACGATACAAACGATAAGGCAATATAATCCACCCCATATTGAATGGCCGACATAACATCGTCACGATCTTTATCTGTAATCGCCGATACCGATATGGTAGATAGTGGTAAATTAACCCCTTTATGACTACTG
>JBMTIN010000170.1:0-2621 GCA_049437345.1 Candidatus Marinamargulisbacteria bacterium | reverse complement strand
GTAGGGGACCAACTTCATTGTATTCATGGTGGATCAGACCTTCGGTTGATGTTGCCAGTACCTAATATGTAGCCGGAGCTTTGGGCATGTTTCGATGATTATGTCGTCGAACGGAGACAGTGACACGACGGTTGGTGGCACGATTTTTTGAGTCCGGGATTCCTTGAATAATATTGGGGACTTTTGGTCGAGAATCGGCATAGCCACTGGCCTTGAGTTTGTTTTTTTTAATGCCGTGTTTCATTAAAAAGCGAACCACGTGAGTAGCTCGTGCGGCAGATAATTCCCAATTGGATGGAAATATCATGGTTCTAATGGGAACGTCATCCGTATGGCCATTGACTTCAATTAAAATATCGGTGTAATTCATATCGTTAATTAACGTGGCCATATCCGATAAAAATGGCAAACTATTTTTTTGCAAATTGGCCGATCCACTTTCATAGAGCATTCCGCTGGAAAATGTAATGTTAATGCCCGTATTATCAGCTTCAACAAAGACATCTTTTTGAAGTTGTTTGGTCTCAATTATTTTTTTCAATTGTTCTTCTAGCGTTACAAATGGTTTGGTATATGGTTTTTTTAAGACGGATGTTTGAATGCTTTCTTGAATATATTCAACTTTTTGTTGGTCAATGGTTGAAATAGCGACAATTAATACAAAAAAGGCGAGTAACGATGTGACCACATCGGAATAGGAGACCATCCAATAGTCATCATTTTTTCGGGACGGGTGTCGTTGGGGTCGTTTTTTCATGGTGATGGTTGAGCGATGTTAAAGTGACCATTGGGATCCATAAAACTATTGAGTCTGTCTTGAATCGTAAGGCTATCTTTACCATCGGCAATCATCGATAACCCTTCCATAATAAGAAGATTGCGGAACCGATAAATTTCTTCTCGTTGACGGACTTTTTCAGATGCGGGTTTAAATAATAATTGCGTTAATAATACCCCATAAAGTGTGGTAATTAATGCCAATGCCATGCCTTGCCCAATGGCTGATATATCGCTGCCCATTTTTTCGAACATAATTACCAAGCCTACCAACGTGCCGATCATCCCAAATGCGGGGCAAAAGGCGGCCATGCTATTCAAAATATTGGATTGGACCATATTTCGTTCAAAGGTGGATTCCACCGAGTCTTCTAGCATCGTACGAATGTCGGTGCCATTGTACCCTGACGTTAATAAATTAACCCCAAATTGAATGAGATGGTCTTTTTGTTCTTTTTTGGTTAAGGCTTGCTTAATACCCAAGGGTCCTTTTTTCTTTGCAATCGATGAAAATTCAATAATACGCCCCACATCTTTAAACAAGGTTTTACCATTTAGGTTAAATGGGCCAATAATACTTAGGAGAGACACGAGTGTTTTAACCACGTATTTTCCCTGATACGCAATCATGGTAGCGGCCAATGTTCCCCCAATTACCAATAAAAATGACGTGGCGCTAATAAACATAATGTAGTTATCAGTGGATGACATAATGGCGTATATAAATAATCCAATGCCAATAATGATCCCAAAAAGTGTTGAAAATGAAATAACAAACATATCGATTCCTTTACTTTTGAGTTATCGGTAAAAGAAGGATAGACTTGAGTCGGATTCCAAGTAAACTTCTCCATTAACCTGTGGGTAAAAAATCATCAAAACCCATTGACTCAAAATTGGTATTAAAAAACGATTTTAGCTACCGAAACCATTAAAATTGATCAAAAAATCGCCCAAACCGACCCATATCCCTTGAAAATAGATATAATAATTCTGATTCGGCCAACCATTTTTTTGTGGCAATACCGTCGCTAATTGGTCAAATAATGTGGTTAATCCAACCCATCGATTGTCCGATCGTTTTCTGTGTTTTTTACGTGAAATACGGGCCAAATGCCCCGTGGCGGGCATTTCAGACACGTTGAATCCTAAGATTTTCCGATCCTTTTTGGATACGGCCACCGCCACGGATACGGGCTTGCATTTGGTGTGCTCAACTTATACGCATCTGATTAACTTAAAAATAACGAAAATTTTGTGTTGCCGCCGAAAAACTCTTTCCACATGTTTTACTCAAGTCTTGGCCGCTTTTTTTGTTTTTCAACCCACATACTAAATATTCCCCACAGGTTAATGGGGGAGTTTACCATTTTAATGGGGGAGCTTATAATAATTTTAATGTCTCGTATTATTGATTACGTTGGAAATACCCCCCTCATTCAGATTCCATATAAGAAAAACCCAAAGGTTACCATTTATGCCAAGTGTGAGTGGTTGAATCCGTCGGGGTCGGTAAAAGATCGTGCGGCGGCGAACATTCTTCAATCCGCACTGGCCGAGGGGTTAAACGATCGTATTTTTATTGATGCGACGAGTGGTAATACGGGGATTGCCTATGCTTTATTTGGGGCCAGTTTGGGCGTGTCAGTGGCCTTGGCCTTGCCTGAAAATGCGTCGGTTGAGCGCCAATTAATTTTAAAAAATCATGGGGTAACATTGCATTTAACGAGTGCTTTAGAAGGAACGGACGGGGCGCAACGGTGGGTGGCTGAGCAGGTGTCCAACCACCCTCATAAATACGTATATGCCAATCAATATGCTAACAATGCCAACTGGCAGCCGCA
>JBMTIN010000169.1:0-2662 GCA_049437345.1 Candidatus Marinamargulisbacteria bacterium | reverse complement strand
TATTTTCGGATTCTTTTATTTTATCAATTTATGCCAGAGTTATGCAGAGGTCTTAAGTAGTGAATAGCACGAGATTCATTATTAATAATCTCTATGAGTTTGTTAACGTCAGGTTGATGATACAGATTGGCTTGAATAAATTCAGCCGTATTGGATAATATTTTTTTAGCGGCCTGTTGTTTTTCAATGGTACTTCCCACAATTAATACAGTGATGCCTTGAGCATCTAATTTTTTAGCTGTTTCAAGTCCCATGCCAGATGTCCCTCCAATAATCATTGCTATTTTTTCTTTTTTCATTTTTTTTCCTTTCGATGTAGATTAAATTAAGGTTTACCTATCTACTAGAAGGTAGATTACAGTGAGCGGGTGTTATTGTCAACACTTATAAATTAATAGATAATGCAATTACCATGAATCAAGAATCAACCAAACAAAAAATTATGCGTGTTGCTCAGACATTAATTCGGCAGAGTGGGTATCATGGGTTTAGTTTTCGAGATATTTCACTAGCGGTAAATATTAAAACGGCATCGATTCATTATTATTTTCCAACTAAGGCCATATTGGTACAGGCAATTGCGGAAGACTATACCATGACATTTATGGAAAAATTAGGTGATCCAGATATTTTTTTGAGCACTAAAAAACGTCCAATGGACGGGTATATCCATCTTTTTGAGTCATCATTTTTGAATGATCAAAATATGTGTTTATGCGGTTTTTTAGGAGTAGAAAAATCGTTATTACCTACGGATATTCAAGCGGCTGTTACCTCGTTTTTTGATCAAAACATGCGTTGGCTAACCAGGGTTTATTCAGGTTATGGTGTTCAATCGCCAGAACCATTGGCATTTCAAACGTTGGCATTGCTAGAAGGTGCGATGGTAACATGTAAGGCATTAAATGATGCTACATTGTTTAATACATTGTCTTCTGCTATTCATCAATTATTGGATGCCGCTAAATCATCGGTATCCATATGATTACACGCATGGGTCACATGGTACTCACCGTGACGAATATTTGAAGCCACGGTTTGTTTTTACACCGCGGTATTGGGGATGAGTGCGGTGTATTATGAGGATCATTGACGGGCACTGGTATTTGAGCGTTAAAAAATTAATTTACACTCAGTTGATTCAGAGGTTTTTTCACGCACGGATTATCTCACGGTTGGTTCCCCCGATATATGTTTTATTTCAGATGACTCTATGGATACAGGGCGTGTTCATTTGAACGAATATCAGGTACCGATTGTTGACGGTCCCATTCGTAGAACCGGTGTTGTGGGGCCGTTATTATCGAGATCCCGATCTTAACTTAATTGAAATTTTGAATCCTTTAAATGAAATATCTGATGAAATCTCTTTTAAATAAGAGCGTTTATTTGAGACGGAACGAATAGACGAATATAAGTACTAAGGTTACGATGGTTTGTCCGATGAATCGTTCTTTTTTTTATCTGGATCATTTATATCATCGATACCCTTTTGAAATTCTTTTCGAGCTTCACCCAAAGATTTTGCAAATTTTGGAATAGACCGAGCCCCAAATAAAATAAATATGATTAAAACAATGACAATAATTTCAGTGGATCCAAACATCAGTGGCCCTTATTTCCATCCATTGGGGTAATAGTGACCGGAGACTCGTAGTGATGAGGTAACTCTACCATGTTATCAATGGCGCCACGGTACCCCAAATCAACAAAGATAAATAAAAAGAAAAGAACAATGGCCGCAATCCCACCAAATACAAAAATGAGGTTGGCTTTTTCCCATCGAAGTCCCATAAAAAACGCCCCCACAAAGGTGGCTTTTATGGAGGCCACTAAAACGGCCACGGCCGTATTTAGTATTCCTAAATCAACCCGAGAGATAGCGACAGTTATGACCGTTAGAATCAATAAAATGATAAACGTCATTTGATAATATTTTTTAGGAATAATAAAGTGTTCTGCCATTGTTTAATACCTCACAATAAATAAAGTAGGGGAAATAAGAAAATCCACACCACATCGACCAAATGCCAATACAATCCCACCATTTCAAGGGGGGTAAAATAGTCCTTATTAACGTTATTTTTGGCGACACGATAAATAAGCCATAAAATAAGTGCCATACCAATCAGGACGTGAATGGCATGCAATCCGGTGATTGTAAAATATAACCCGAAAAATATGTGAAGGGTATCGAAGGGGCCTTCGCCAGTAAAATTCATTCCGGGATAATACCCGTGATCAAATTTTGCTTTGTATTCAAACCCCTTAATTACTAAAAATAATGTGGCTAAGAAAAATGTAGCGGTTAAGTTAACCAAGGTTTTTTTCTTTTCGCCATGTTGAATATAATACACGGACATAACCATTGTAAAACTACTTAAAATTAAAAATAAAGTGTTAATAAAGCCCAGTTTCCAGTCCAGTAATGAACTAGCATATAAAAACATTTCTGGATTAATTACCTTATATACGCCATAAGCCACAAACAATCCACTAAAAAATAAGATTTCTTGAACCATAAAGGCCCACATTCCTAATTTGCATGCCTCAAACTCTTGATGCTCGTTTTTAAAATAATGAGGCAGGGGGCGTTTTTGAAGCGGTTTATCCATCTTTTTCTACACCAAATTCATACGGGCCTTCGGTTACAACGGGTGAT
>JBMTIN010000168.1:0-2698 GCA_049437345.1 Candidatus Marinamargulisbacteria bacterium | reverse complement strand
GGGGGCTTCGATGGTGGCCGATGGCGTGGTTGGTGTGCCTTCGGGAACGGCAAAAGCATTCATTTTGTCTTTAAGTTCTACCATCATTCGTTCGGCGGTTTTTTTACCAATGCCTGGCAGTTGGGTCATTAACATAATATTATCGGTTTGAATGGCGTGGACCAAATGGGCGGGTGTCATGTTCGATAAAATGGCCATTCCTACTTTGGGCCCAATGCCCGATACGGAAATTAACGTTTCAAATAGGTTTCGCTCGTCACTGGATTCAAACCCATACAATACGTGGGCATCTTCTCGAATATGGTGGTAAATGATCAATTGTCGATGGTCGCCTATGGCAACGGTGGTGATCACGGGTTGAGTGCAATGCACCATATAGCCCACATGATTTACGGTAAGAACCATCGCGGTTGGCAATACAACAGATACGGTGCCTTCAAGCGAATAGATCATAATTTTAACTTTAACGAAATTGAATGGTAATGGCAAATGGCAATGGCCAAGGCGTCGGCCACATCATCGGGTTGCGGCATTTTTTTGAGGGATAATAATTCTTTGGTCATAAATTGCACTTGTTTTTTTTCGGCATGACCATGCCCTAAAATCGCTTGTTTTACTTGCGTGGGGCCATAGTCATAGGCTGGAATACGATGTTCGTGCAAGGTACATAAAATAACGCCTCTGGCTTGGCTAACCGCCATGGCGGTTTTAACATTTTTAGCAAAGTACAATGTTTCGATGCCACAGGTGTCCGGGGTGTGTTCAATAAGCAAGGTGCGCAAATTTGATTGAATGGTATGCAGTCGCTCGCCAACGGGCATGGTGGGTGGGGTGGTAATGGCGCCGTAGCTAATGGCGTGGGGTTTTTTTTGGGAATAATCAATAATGCCAAATCCAACAATGGCAATGCCCGGATCAATCCCAAGAATTCTCATAGTGACTAGTTTAACGATTATTGGTTACAATGTCATCATGACAACACAATGGATAGGAATGGTGGGAAGAAACGGGTCGGGGAAATCATCGGCCTGTGACTATTTGGGTAAAAAGGGATTTCAGGTGGTATCGTTATCGGACGTTGTTCGGTATCACGCTAAAAAAGATCATCGTCCTGAAGATCGAGACACGTTAACACAATTGGCCAATGAATTGAAAACCGCACGGGGATTGGCGTATTTTGCCAAAGCCTCCATGGCCCATGTGACCGGTCAGCCACGTGTGGTGTTCGATAGTATTCGTCACCCCGACGAAGTGCATGAGCTAAAAAAGAACGGTGTTTTTTTAATGGGGATTGATGCCAATTTAGAGGATTGCTATACCCGGATTCAATCTCGGGGTAAAGGCACTGATTTTGTATCGTTCGAGGCATTTAAAGCGCAAGACGATTACGAAATGTCCGGTCAAAGTCACGGTCAACGGATTATGGACTGTCTTGATTTATGCGATGTTCGTATTGAAAATGATCGGGACTTAGCCCACTTATTTGATCGCATTGATTCGGCTTTGGCGGCTCACTCGATACGTCCGACATGTTAACTGAAACCCGTTTATTTATTCAGGGAGGGACTTCCTTACACGGTACTATTCAAGCCGATGGGGCAAAAAATGCAGCGCTCCCTATTTTGGCCGCGTGTATTTTAGTGAAAGGGCATTACACGTTAAAAAATGTGCCCCCACTAATGGATGTAACCATTATGTTAAAAATGTTAAATGCGTTGGGGTTGCACGTAGAATTCTCGGGAGACCATCAAATTAATATCTGGAATAAACGTAAAATTCGACACATTGCGCCATATGAGTTGGTTACGGCCATGCGGGCCTCTTTTTTTGTGGCGGGGCCCATTTTAGCACGGACGGGCTTTGCCAAAGTGCCATTGCCTGGGGGCTGTGCTATTGGAACACGCCCGCTGGATATTCATTTGAATGGTTTTAAGGCCATGGGGGTGGATGTGACTATTGAACACGGATTTGTTCAAATGGCGACCGACGCTTTGGAGGGGAGTCGTATTTATTTGGATTTCCCCAGCGTGGGGGCAACCGAAAATATTATGATGGCTGCCACATTGGCCAATGGCACCACATTAATTGAAAATGCGGCCCAAGAGCCTGAAATTACCGATTTAGCGAATTTTTTAAATCACGCCGGTGCCCGTATTGAGGGGGCTGGTACATCTAAGATTACCATCCATGGGGTGCCCGAACTGGTGGGTAACGATTACTCTGTGATGCCTGATCGTGTTGAAGTGGGCACTTTAATGATTGCTGCCGCTGTTACCCAAGGCGATGTATTTATTCAAGACGCAGTACCAGATCATATTGAGCCATTGATTCGAAAACTTCAGGAATCGGGGGTGGGGGTATCGGTTACATCGGCAGGTGTGCGTGTGCAGGGCGTATCAACATGGCGAGGGGTCGACATTGAAACCTTACCCTTCCCGGGGTTTCCCACCGATATGCAGGCCCAGTTTATGGCGTTGTTATGCATGGCTCAAGGCACTAGTATAGTAACGGAAACCATTTTTGAAAATCGATTTATGCATGTTAATGAGCTCATTCGAATGGGGGCGAATATTCGTGTAGATCATCGGCAAGCGATTATTGAGGGGGTATCACAATTGAAGGGAGCCGAAGTAAAAATAACCGATTTGCGTGCCGGTGCGGCATTGATTATTGCGGGGCTCATGGCGTCGGGCGAAAC
>JBMTIN010000167.1:0-2702 GCA_049437345.1 Candidatus Marinamargulisbacteria bacterium | reverse complement strand
TAACGGATCCCAATTGGCCCCCCACAGGACTTTAATGGCATTCCAACCGGCCCCTAAAAATACGGACTCTAATTCTTGAACAATTTGACCATTCCCACGCACCGGGCCATCCAACCGTTGTAAATTACAATTAACAACGAATATTAAATCACTTAATTGTTCTCGAGCCGCAATGGACAAAGCCCCTAAAGTTTCAGGTTCATCGACTTCCCCATCGCCAACAAAACACCAGGTTTTTGGTATATGTGAGATAATTCCCCGGGCATGTAAATACTTATTAAATCGGGCATGATAAATGGCCATTAAAGGACCCAATCCCATCGATACAGTTGGAAACTGCCAAAATTCGGGCATTAAGTAAGGATGCGGATAGGACGATAGCCCCCCAGTAGACGACAGCTCCTGACGGAAACAATGCAGTTTTTTAGCATCCAAACGATTTTCTAAATACGCTCGTGCGTAAATTCCCGGGGAAGCATGCCCTTGGAAAAAAATTTGATCGCCTTTGAACGCCCCATCATTTCCACGAAAAAAATGATTAAATCCTACCTCATAAAGCACTGCAGAAGACGCAAATGTTGAGATATGTCCCCCCAACCCATCATTTTTTCGATTGGCCGTTACTACCATGGCCATTGCGTTCCACTGAATGAAACTACGAATCTTGGTTTCAAGCGCAATATCTCCGGGATAATCCGGTTCATCTTCTGGCGATATTGTGTTTCGATATGGAGTATTGATACGACTTGAAGTGGGTGTATCGGTTAAATCATTCAGTCGCTGTTGCATGGATTGAATTAACTGATGTGCGTCATCAGGCCCCCCACTCGAAAGAATATAGTCCAATGAATCGAAACATCGTTGCTCTTCAATATTACGCAACCCGGTGTTGTTATGTAATGTCATGTTTCGATTATAGCGAGAATTACGGGAAAACTCTACCTTGCATTTATTCCCCCTTTCAAAACGCCGTTTATTTACCTGGACTTACTATTTTTTTGTGATCATCATATAATATAAATTGTGGATCTTATAATAACGGAATTAGAATGGCTTATTTTTATGGCTAAAATAGCTCTCGCCATTGCTTGTGGCATTATTATTGGTATTGAACGTGAAGCCATGGGAAAACCCGCCGGAATTAAAACTCACAGTCTGATTTGTTTGGGGTCGTGCTTATTTACACACTTTTCATTGATGGCCACGCCGGGTGATCCCACTCGAATTGCAGCTCAAGTCGTTTCGGGTATCGGCTTCATCGGCGCCGGTACCATATTGCAATCCAAACAACGTATTGAAGGACTAACATCGGCCGCCCTGGTATTTGTAAATTCGGCCATTGGCATGACCATTGGTGGGGGGTACTTTCTTTATGGCCTTGTATCCACCGTAGCTCTGCTACTGCTGTTTCAATTTATTCGTTCCAATAAATTCCAAACCAAACTACGATCGTATCGTGTTCATATCCAATGCGCCACTTATTCCGATGTCGAAGCCACTATTTTATTTTTGGAAAAATTACAATGCACCATTACTAACAAAAAAATCGAAAAAACATCCACCAACATTGAACTAAATATTACGTATCTGACAACCCCTCTCGCCAACCACCGTATACTGGCAAAATTAAACCAACTGAAATCATTGCACGGGTTTTATCAATTCTAATGGCACCTATATTGATATCATTGGGTGACCCCCGAGGCATTGGTTCCGAAGTCACTCAAAAGGCCATTCAATCATTAACCGATCATCCAGGAATTATTCTATTTGGTCATCCAGATGCATTAATTACACCTATTCCTACTTATAATAATACCATTGCAAATAACCAAGTTCGATTGTTTCCTATTAATGTTGACACACCCAATCAACAACCGAATGATCCAGCCAATGCTCGCATTGCTTATGAGAGTATTATGGCAGCCCTATTATTCAGTCAACGTCATTTGATCCAAGGGCTGGTCACCGCCCCAATTTCAAAAACCGGTTTTTTAAATGCCGGCATTAAACATACCGATCACACCACCTTACTTGCCCATTTTTTTGATCGACCAAATGCGGGGATGGCCTTTTATTCATCGGAACTGAATGTCATGTTAAGTACCATTCACATCCCCTTAAGTCAGGTGGAGTCTAACTTAACATCGTCTGTTATTTTAACCGCTATTCATAATGCCATTCAATTTGCAACTAACATCGGAATTACCTCACCACGCATTGGGGTATCCGGATTAAATCCGCATGCCGGAGAAAACGGGCAGTTTGGGACCTTTGAAACATCCGTTTTATCGCCAATTATTGCATCATTCAAAGAATCCTCGGCCACGGTTTTGGGGCCAATATCCCCCGATATTATTTTTAGACAAGCCCATAAAAAACAGTATGATATTGTGGTGGCTATGTATCACGATCAGGGCTTAATTCCCATAAAACTACTGGCCTTTGATACGGCCGTCAATACTACCATTGGGCTCCCCATCTGCCGAACATCACCGGATCACGGCACGGCCTACGATATTGCTGGAACCAACCAAGCCAACCCAAGTGCCATGCGCGCGGCCATTGACTATGTCATCCGATTTGGGCGATGAAACAACATACCAAAACACTGGGGCAAGTCTTTTTGCACGATTTAAACATTATTAAAAAAATTGTAAATTTTGCGCACCCCCATTCCAAAACACCCATTATTGAAATTG
>JBMTIN010000166.1:0-2728 GCA_049437345.1 Candidatus Marinamargulisbacteria bacterium | reverse complement strand
TCTAACGGATATAAATAATAGTAATAATAGGTGCAGCATAATTATTTGGCGCGTAATTTTATGGATAACATTAGTTCACTTGATTATTAGTTTACATAATGTTTTAGGTTTATGCCATTACTGAAAGAATGATTAGTGTATAATTTAAAATTATTCAAAAGAAGCATTACTCAATGACTCTTGGGAGTCATGGCGCAAGGTGGCCATTTTTTTAAGGGGGCGGTCCAGTTGATTGGTTCGGGTACTCATTAATTGGTCATATTCTTTTTTAGTATCGTCCAATCGTTTGCCCATTTTTTCCATGCTGATTTTGTATTTTTCCCATTGGCTTTCGAACATACTAAGCACGGCCATAATGTCTTTGGCTTTCGTTTCGATGGCAAAATGGTCCACGGCTTGGCGAATAACGGCTAACATGGCGTATAAGGTAATAGGGGAACATAATACAATTTTTTGTTTTAGTGAAAAATCAATTAAGTCAGGATCATTATCGTGCATAAATTGGTAAATATGTTCATTTGGAATAAAAATCATGATGTAGTCTAGGGTCTCGCTAGTAATATAGTCACGGGTGGTGATGCTTTTTATATGGTGGCGAACATCTTTAATAAATTGTTTTTTTCGGGTGTCTTTTTCGTGGCTATTGGGTTCATTTAGGTAAGATATGTAATTGTTTAGTGGAAACTTGACGTCCATATTGACTTTTTTATCCTTGGGCAATAAAAATGTGAAGTCGGGAATACCGTTGCCTTGAGAGGTTTGTTTGATGTAATTGATGCCTTCAACAAATCCCGAAAATCTCAATACGTCTTCGGCCATTCGTTCGCCCCATTGGCCACGCGTTTTTGAGTTGGCGAGGGCTTCCTTTAAGTCGGTGGTGGTTTGCATTAATTGGTGTGTTGTGTGGCGGTGTTGTTGTAAATGACTGGCCATTTCTCCAAATCGTTTTTCGTGAGTTGATTCAAGGGTATTTAATCCGGTTTTTACATGTTCAATTTCTTTTTTAACCGTCATTAAGGTTTGATCAATCAATGCTTTTTTATGATCCAGCCTTTGATTATGCTGATTCGATTGCCCTTGAAAACGTTCGTTGGCCAATTCAAAAAACTGGGCCTGTGTTTTTTGAAGGGTGGCCTGGGATAAATGACTAAATAATTGTTCGAATTGGTCGGATTGATGGTTACGATATCGTTGGTTGAAATAAAAAAGGAGTCCCATAACCATAAGACCCAGGCTGAATCCCCCAATAAAATAGAGCATTAACGTTCCCTCCAAACAAGATTTTTTTTCATGGATGACATTATTTTTATGCTATCGAATAATTGCGCATGTGTACAATTATTCATGGGTGGGTGGTGATGGATCGGGCAAGTATGGCGTGGCATTTAATTGGTTCATCATACGGTCAATGGGCGCGTCTATGGCGGCTACAAACGCTTGAGCGATGGTATCCAACATGGTTGGTAAAGCGGCTTTTTTTGTGGGTTTAAACGGCTGAAGAACCACTTGATGGGCATCTAAGTATGAGGGCTTGGGGCCAATACCCAAGCGTAATCGCATAAATTCGTTGGTGCCCAACTGTTGAATAATCGACTTCATACCATTATGGGTGCCGGCGCCGCCTTTTGGGCGAATACGAACTCGGCCAAAATCAACATCCAAGTCGTCCGTAACAATACAAATATCGCTGGGGGGAATTTTATAGAAATTCATGACACATTTGACGGCTTCACCCGATAAGTTCATGTATGTTTGTGGTTTAATAACACGCCGAAGATGCCCATTTAAATCCAATGAATACACATGTGATTTTAACGTGTTTTTTTTTGTTACATCTGTGGGTGACAATCGAATAAGTGCATTAATAAATTGAAATCCAATGTTGTGAGGGGTATCGGCATAGGCTTGCCCGGGATTCCCTAAACCTACAATTAATTGGATGGCCATTATAGCCCAACGCGAATAATGGCGGGAATATGAATCACGGCGTTTGATGCGATTAGGGATGCGGTGAGCGTGTTAAATATGGATTCATTGGTGGGTTCTGTAATCAATACAATATCGGAAGTATCGACAATCGGAGTTATTAGAATCATTTGTTGAATACTAATATTGGCGGTTTTAAATTGAGCCGTTAAGGCTTCTAATACGCCGGCCTTGTTATTGACGGAGACACGCAAATAAAATGACGTATGATTTTCGGTTATGGGCAATACTGTTTGGGTGGCTAAATTGAGTTCCAAATTTCGACGGGATTGATGGTTATGAGCGTCGAATGCAATATCTAAGATGTCGGACATGACGGCGGACCCTGTGGGAAGGCTGCCGGCACCTTTTCCATAGATCATGGATTCTCCGACCATATTACCTGTGGAGTAAATTGCATTAAACTCATTTCGAACCATGGCGAGGGGGTGATCCGATGGAATGGCGGTGGGGTATACAGCCACAAAAAGACCTTTGGGGGTTTGTTTGGCCTTGGCAATCAGTCGTACTCGGTAATTTAATTCGTCTAAATATTGAACGTCTTGTAATTGAATTGCATCAATGCCCTCATAATGAATATCCTCAAGTTGAATGTCACGTTTGAGTGCCACAGCGGTTAAAATAACAATTTTATAAGCGGCATCCAATCCGGAAATATCGGCGGTGGGGTCTGCTTCAGCAAAGCCCAGCGATTTGGCTTCGTTTAATACCGTTTCAAAATCTTGTTGGTCTTCAAATAATT
>JBMTIN010000165.1:0-2782 GCA_049437345.1 Candidatus Marinamargulisbacteria bacterium | reverse complement strand
TGATTCTGACTGGTGATTGAATATTTTTCAGCCAATGGCGATGGAAGATCCAACGACGCGGCATTTTGATCAATCATGTGCCATAAAATATTTCGAATACTAGCTTGGTCCAATAACTCTTGATACATGGCATGGCCTCGATACTGAGATGTCAATGTTCGAGCACTCATTAAGTGCAATACCGTAATGACCGAAATAATAAAAAATAAAATCCCCGACGTGGCAATCAATAAGTAACCGCGCATTAAAATTCACCCAATCGTTGGTAATTACGGCGACAAATGCCCCAGGCATCCACCGAGTAATTTAATAATGACGAATCAAATTGGACCCGAAAAAAATGGATCTGATCCAATGCGGTGACCGGTATTAAACCGGCATCGTAATAGGTGATGGTCGGCGGGACCGTCGTATCAATGTGTTGATACAAAACCCCCTGCAACCCCGTATCGGGATTGGTCACCCCAAATGATTGTGACGAAAATTCATAACGAACCACCTCATTTTTTGTATTCAATTTAAATTGGGTGGGACTGGCGAGGATGGGATCACAAGAGTCAAACCCCATTAAATTCAGCTTTTGATTCATCACCGTCACATCATCTAGCACCATCATTTTAAGTAGCATCTTCGAAAACCGTTCAATATATGTGGCCGGATTCATGACCACAATAAAAATGATTAAAAACGTGGTCACCAAAATAATTTCGACGAGTGAATACGCCGACAAACGATGGGGGGTCATGGTTCTTATCATATCAAATCCACCGCCCGATTGGGCACCCCTATTTTTACCGATTGTGGCCTTGATGCATTAAATCAGTTTATGGTATCATCACCGAACGGAGAGCTGGCAGAGTGGTCGAATGCGGCGGTCTTGAAAACCGTTGTACCGCAAGGTACCAGGGGTTCGAATCCCTTGCTCTCCGCCAGACATACTTTTATTACAACCCCGAGTTCGTAAATCCCCAAACCTAACGCCGTGAGTTATCCCAACCGAAACGGCCGCTTTTTAACATCTATTTTGATGATGTTCTGATCCAATTAATCAGGAATTGATGTTGAAAGTGGCTTAATTCTCTATCGAATATTTTTTTCCAGTGATATACTTTTCCTAGATAATCTTATGGCAAAGAAACAAAAGAAAATTGTTGGGTGTGAAGAGTGGTGCAAGTTATCAAAGCTAGGGTTGCCTGCTATTAAAGCACGGATAGATTCTGGAGCTAAGACCTCAACCATACACGCGTATAACATTCACACCTATCGCAAAGATAAGGCAATTTGGGTGAATTTTGAGGTGCACCCCTTACAAGACGACCGAAGAACTATTGTGCGGTGTGATGCAGAAGTTATTGATCGCAGGGATGTAAAAAGTTCATCAGGGGTTTCTGAAAAAAGGTATATCATTAAAACATTATTGGAGTTTGGTGGGTCTAAATGGGAAATTGAGCTGACGCTTACAAATAGAGACTCGATGGGGTATCGGATGTTGTTGGGAAGAGAGGCAATGAAGGGTCGTTTGATGGTTGATCCTTCAGAACACTTTATCAATGGCGATCTAACATCAGAAGAAATAAAAAAACTTTATGTAAAAGTTAAAAAGCCACCAACCGGTTTAAAAATAGGTGTTTTAGCCAGCAATCCCAATTTGTACTCTAATGAACGCATTCTGGCGGCTGGAGAAGAAAGGGGGCATAACATGCAATTTCTCAATATAAAGCAGTGCTTTATGAAATTGGATGCTGATGAGCCAGAAATTCATAACCGTGGTGGTAAGGTCATAATGGGATTAGATGCCGTTGTTCCTAGAATAAGACCCAGCATTACATTTTATGGAGCCGCATTAACTAGGCACTTTGAAAGCGTTGGGGTTTATACATTGAATTCATCCCAAGCGATCACCCAATCAAGAGATAAATTATTTAGCCTGCAATTACTATTAAAAAATGGACTTGAAATTCCAACAACTGGATTTGCAAATTCTCCGATTGATACCGACGACCTGATTGACATGGTTGGAGGGGCACCTCTAATCATAAAGCTACTTGAAGGAACTCAGGGAACAGGAGTGGTTTTAGCAGAGACAAAAAAAGCCGCGGAAAGCGTCATTAATGCATTTAAGGCCCTAAAAGCAAACCTGTTAGTTCAAGAGTTTATCAAGGAAGCAGGCAGTAAAGATATTCGTTGTTTTGTTGTAAATAGAAAGGTTGTTGCAAGTATTATGAGAGAAGCGCAACCTGGTGAATTTAGGGCAAATGTACATAAAGGTGCCTCAACGAAAAGTATAAAAATCACACCTGAAGAACGTAAAATGGCAATTAAGGCAGCTAAGGTATTAGGGCTTGATGTAGCTGGAGTGGACTTGATCAGATCCAATAAAGGACCTCTTTTGCTTGAAGTTAATTCTTCGCCAGGTTTAGAAGGGATTGAAGAAGCGACTGGTAAAGATATTGCGAGAGAGATCATAATAGCAATTGAGAAAAAACTTGGTTGGAAAATACCATCTTCCATAACCAATCAGTAACAGCTTAGCCTTTTAAAAGCTAGATTTCGGCTAAAAAAATACCTAACGCCAGGCTCAACTTTTTAACAATCTCAAATGAAGGTTTTGGCATCTTACCTGTTTCTATTTTGTATAGGGTGTTAACTGTGATATCGGCTTTTTTAACAAGCTCATTCCTAGATAGCCCTTGTTTTTCGCGTGCTTCGCGTAGTTTTTTTCCGATGTCTGAGCTTGACCCCAAACTTTGGACCAGTAAAATGGCAAAGAGAGAAAAACGTT
>JBMTIN010000164.1:0-2792 GCA_049437345.1 Candidatus Marinamargulisbacteria bacterium | reverse complement strand
GTCATGATTGCGTCATCCATAATATCCCTTTTTTTTTTAACTCATATAGTACTTGCTACGAGTACATCGCTGTCTGTTGATACGGATGCCATTCGCAGTCAATCCAACACCCCTCAACAAACCGTTATGTGGCACATGCCACGGCATGCCCCCCAGGTGGCGTTAACCTTTGACGATGGGCCCGATGAAACCGTTACGCCTCAATTATTAAACGTATTGCGAGAACACAATGTGACAGCCACATTTTTTTTGGTGGGGCATATGATGTCCAAAGCGCCCCACGTGGTGCGTCAAATTGCCAGAGATGGCCATGTATTGGCCAATCATACCTGGGCGCATTATCGGTTGGACGAACAATCATTGCCGCATATTGAACGGCAATTGGCCAGTACCACGGCGGTGTTCGAATCATTGGGTGTGACCATGGCCCCGTATGTTCGCCCTCCGGGGGGGCGATTCAATGATTACGTGGTGCGTGCCGCTAAAGATCAAGGATTGACCATGGTTATGTGGGACGTTAATGCCGCTGATTATCGTCGGCCCAATGGCCAACATCCTCACCCCGATGCCATTGTGGCACGGGTGCTTCGGGGGGTTCGCCCCGGGAGCATTGTCTTAATGCACAATGGCCCGGCCACGGTGGCCGCATTGCCCCGCATTATTACCGCACTCAAAAAGAAATCGTATCGCATGGGTCCGCTTACATGGTAGCTTCCACACCGTTATTTGATGCGTTATCTTCTGTACCAAACCCGGTGCTTGGTCTGGATGCCTATGGGGTTATTTATAATGAAAAAGGCCCGTTTGACGGAATTTATTCGGTGATTCATCACTGTAAACAAGCCCATATTCCCGTGGTGATGATGACCAATAATGCCACCCAATCGGTGGATACTATTTACCAAAAGATGGCCGGGTTTGGGTTACCCATGGTGCGTTCGCATATTATTTCGTCGGGGTGTGGTTTGCACGATATTCCCGAATTGGCCGCCACCGTTGCGAATCGACGGGTGTTTGTGTACGGGTATTCATTGTCGCACGATTACGTGCATCAGGCGGGGGGCCAGTGTGTGAACGACCCTCACGACGCTCAGGTGATGGTGTTAGCGGCCGCTCGGTATCCCGACAATCATCATATGTATCGATCGGTGTTTTTGGCGTTAAAGCATCGGCCGCGCATGCCCGTCATTTGTGTGAATCCGGATCACTATGTTCGGCATTCTTCGGGGAACCTAATGCCGGTCATGGGGTTTTATGCCAACCAATTGGCGCATCAATTGGCTCGTCATGATGTGATATGGATGGGCAAGCCATACCCGTTATTTTCACGGTTGGTTCAGCGACGGTTTGGCACGTTGGGATTGCCCCCCGCTTCGTTGGTTTTTTGTGACGATAATCCACTGAATGTTCAACAAGTGGTGGGGGACTTAAACTGCCATGGGGTGGTGATTACCGACACCGGGGTATTTAAAAAGTACGCATCGGCATGGCAACCCCACCCGCGCATTCATCAACAACCATTTTGTAAAATTTAGTTCCGAATTTTACCCCACTTGGGGTATCCTAATAAGTAGGAAGATGCATAACCAAACCATTTTAGATGCGTTATTTGAATTAACGACCCATATTTCCGGCTTCGAAGCCCATACGTATCAGCGTGATGTTCTGGAAAAAATCGTGTCTATTTGTGGGTTTTCCGGGGGCGCTATCCTGCAGATTGAAAACTATGATCGGGTATTTTTAAGTGATTATTTGGCCAAGGAAATGCCATTTACGGAACTGGAACTGGGGGATTTTTTAGGGAATGAATGGGTGGCGTGGCATCGGGATGAAGGGCCTTATTTAAATACGTTTAAAGGGGTGTCTTTGGTGGGCGTGCCGTTTCAGTCCGATGTATGGGGTGTTTTTTATTCGATCACGTCACCGTCCGACGCGGTTATTCGTGCCTTGGGGTTATTTGCTAAAAGTGTCGCCGTTTGGTTTCAACATGCCCGCTTATTATACGAGAAAACCCCCGTCCCGGTGCCCGTTAATTCAGATGCGGATCAACGGTTAATTGCACTTAAAAAGTTATACTCCATTGCCGAATGGGATTGGAATATTACCACGAATGAGTGTTTAATTTCAGATGCTTTTATTTCGTTTTTTGATCACGCTAAAATTAAAAGCAATTATATGATTACCGACTTGTATGATTTTATTGGTCCCAAAAATACGGAGCGATTTAAAGCGTGTGTGGCCAAAGTGATCGATACACGTTATCAGGTATTAGAGGAATTTAAATGCCCTCAATTGGATGGGGTAACATTTCATCATATTCAAATTTTGTTTGATCCAATTTACGATGGCACCAATTTGAATCGGATTATGGGGTTTTGTCGCGATAAGGGGCGTACGCATGAAGCCGATAATCATGCGTTGCATTGGTTTGAATCCGACGGTTTGGCCCAATTGCCGATCGTGCCTCTGGAGTGGATTGTGCATGCCAATTCAAGTTGTGAAATTACAATGTCGATATTTCATCAAGATAATTTAAAGGAAGATGTTCCCCGGTTTACGGCTGAGTTAACCAAGTATTTAACGCAATTATTTAAAGAAAGTCCGTATAAAGGGATTCTAAATAGTGCCATTCAGTTTCCGTTGTTTAAATATAATTATCAATTGTTGGCGGCGCAATGTCCCTTGGACCCTTTGTTGTGGCGGGGGTTTTTGGTCATTATAAAACGGGCGACGCCGCAACCGGCCAATCAGTTATGGTTAGATACGTATCAAACGTCCACGGCCATACATTG
>JBMTIN010000163.1:0-2818 GCA_049437345.1 Candidatus Marinamargulisbacteria bacterium | reverse complement strand
TGTGTATCAATCGCTTCAATAACATGGGCATCGGGAATGTAGGTTTGAATAAAGGTCAATCGTTCCGTGGCAATCACCCCATAAGAATCGCCCATTTTAACCAATGAGTAGTTGATTTTTTTGCCAAACGCAAGGGCCAAGTTTGCAGGGAGAGTCCAAGGGGTGGTGGTCCAAATAACGGCATTTACCGGACCGGATACGCTGAATGGGTGATCCACAATGGTAAACTTGACGGCAACGGTGAGGGAGGTTTTATCCATGTACTCCAGTTCGGCTTCCGCCAGTGCGGTTTGATTGGCGATGGACCAATGCACGGGTTTTAATTGACGAAATACAATGCCTTCAGCCACCATTTTTGAAAATACCGTTAGAACATTGGCTTCAAATGCCGGTTGATAAGTTAAATAAGGCGCGTCGTAATTGGCGAGGGTTAATAATCGTTTCATTTGATCGGATTGGCGTTTAATAAATTTTTCGGCGTATTTTTGACATTCATTTCGAATGGCCAATCGTTCATTATCCGGCGATAACGTGGCCAGCTTTTCTTTTTTTTGAGGGGACAGTTCACTGAGGACTTTATGTTCAATGGGCAACCCATGACAATCCCATCCGGGAATCATTTCACAACGATTTCCTAACAGGTATTGAGATCGAACAACCACATCTTTTAATACTTTGTTGAGTAGATGACCAATATGAATATCGCCATTGGCGTAAGGTGGGCCATCGTGAAAAATAAAGGACGGATGATTGGCCGTTTTCGATAGAATTGAGTCATAAATATTCTGTTCGGCCCATTTCTTTAAACGAAGGGGTTCATTTTGGCTAAGGTTGGCTTTCATGGGAAAATTGGTTTTTGGTAAATTTAGCGTATGTTTAAATTGATTTTTCTCGTTGCTCATAGGGAAAAGTATACCCAATATTTCATTCATTAAACAGAGTCGTTTTTAATTTTTACTATTGTCCATTTATGGAATGCGTGTCATCCGTTATAATAACGATGTGAAATCGACGGTTGTTTATTCAAAAACAGAATTTTTTAGCAACGATATTGTGACACCTATGGCGGCGTACTTAACCTTGGATTGTCCAAATGCCTTTTTTTTAGAAAGTGTTGAAAAAGGGCATGCCATGGGACGCTTTTCTATTATTGGTCTGGATCCGTTGATTCGATTAAAAGGATATGAGGATCGATTGGAATATACATCGAATGGTAAGGTCCAGATTGTGAAGGGGAACCCGCTGGACACATTGTCGGATATTTCTCGTGCAATGGATCATCGCCCGACGGGGGATAGCCCCATTAAATCGGGATTTTTTGGGTATTTTAGTTGGGATATTATTCAGTCGATTGAACCGGTGACGGTTCACGCCGGGAACGCACTATTATTTGATTTTCAGATGCCGAAATATTTAATCGTATTTGATCATGCACGTCAGTTAATGTACATTACTCAATCCAGTGCTGAACCATTACTCACAAATGACGGTATTTTGGCCATGAAACGTACCATCATGGGGCCATTACCTGTGGGGGCCGACGATGACGTGTCTCATCCACGCACTTTGGATTGGGATCAAGTCAGTTCAAATTGGTCAAAGTCAGGGTACGAAGCCGCGGTAGAAACTGTAAAGCAGCATATCAAGGAAGGTGATATTTTTCAGGCAGTTCTATCTCAGCGATTTTGGGTTCATCAACAAAAATCACCATTGTCGGTTTATCGTAGTTTGCGTCAAATTAATCCATCACCGTACATGTTTTATTTTAATTATGGTGATACAAAAATTATTGGGTCGTCCCCCGAGATTTTGGTTAAATCCCAAGATGGTGTGGCCACGCTTCGTCCCATTGCTGGCACGCGTTTACGTGTCAGGGGAAACGAATCCGCGTTGATTGAATCGTTAACGAGTGATGAAAAAGAAGTATCGGAACATATTATGTTAGTGGATTTGGGGCGAAATGACTTGGGGCGTGTGTGCGATACTGACTCCATTCAAATCAGTGATTTAATGAATATTGAGCAGTATTCTCATGTGATTCATATGGTCACCAATGTTCACGGCGCATTGACACCGAATACCATGCCAATGGATGTCTTTAAGGCCACCTTTCCGGCGGGGACCGTGAGTGGGGCTCCTAAAATTCGGGCCATTGAAATTATTAACCATCTTGAACCCACCCCACGGGGTATTTACTCGGGAAGTGTCGGATACTTTAACTTAGATGGGGCGTGCGATTTTTGTATTTCAATTCGAACCATTGTTGCTTCTGATGGGGCGTATCATGTTCAAGCGGGTGCTGGGATAGTGAACGATTCCGTGCCAGACAGTGAATATAATGAAACAAAAAACAAGGCCCAGGGCGTACTTTTGGCATGCTTTAAAGGAGATACCAAATGATTTTAGTCATTGATAATTACGATTCATTTACGTATAACTTGGTGCAGTATATTGGGGCGTTTGAGTCCAATGTCAAGGTTGTTCGAAATGATGCCGTATCGGTTGACACCTTGGCTACATGGGATATTCAAAAGATTGTTATTTCCCCCGGGCCGGGACGCCCGTCGGGGGCCGGGATTTCGTTGGATGTTATTCGTTCATTTTATAAAACAATTCCCATTTTAGGTGTGTGTTTGGGGCATCAAGCCATTGGCGAAGCCTTTGGTGGCACAACCACGTATGCCACTCAAATTATGCATGGACGTGTGTCATCGGTGACACACAATGAGGTGGGGATTTACCGGGGAATTCCGAACCCCTTTGATGCCACACGGTATCATTCACTGGTGATTGATCCTCATCACTTTCCTTCCAATGA
>JBMTIN010000162.1:0-2824 GCA_049437345.1 Candidatus Marinamargulisbacteria bacterium | reverse complement strand
CTTGTATTTTCTGGGGTTGGATTTGGCTGGCTTTAGCGGAGGTGGGGTTAATAATCCACGGCTAAATACCGTTGAAACTTTTTCTAGAATTTCTTTGTTTTCTTGAGGGTGATACGACAAATAAAATGGCGTGGTTCCAAATGTTTTGTCGGGTCGTTTAGGAACCTGGTTACTGGCAATGGCTTTATTTAATATATCCAGAATTTTGCGTCGCTGATTGTCGCGTTCTTCGATGGTTGCGTACGCTGACAAGGTTAAAAACACCGGGCGCAAAGGCACATCTGGGCAATTAGAAGCGGTTAATAATCGGAAGGTTTGGTCTAACTTTGGCTGATCCGCTTTTGCAACATAAATGGTTAGCAACTGCCAAATGTAGGGCACGTGCCCCGGCTTATGCTTTAAAAAACCTGTAATGAGCACTTCATTTTTTGAGAGCCGTTGGGTTCGTGAATACAGGTAAACCAACCGATCGCAAATCTGCTGATTATTTGGGTAATGCTTGAGCAAATGCAATAAATCCGCTTCAGATTCAGCTCCCTGATTATAATACAATCGAACAATGCTTCGGTTAATTTCAATTGGGATGGACGATATATTTTTTTTATCCGCTTGCTTTAAGATATTATTTGCACGTTGAAACTGACCCAGTTTTATGGACAATTCTAGGTTAATTTCAACCTGCATAACAGAATCGCACGATTGCTTAATCATCGCCTTGGCTTGGCTGAATTTATTAAGGCGAAGTTTAGTAAGGGCCATATAGGTGCGGTAATCAGGCAACGCTGCCTGGTCCGATTTGCAACGATTGAACGCATCCTCTGCCATATTAAACGCATCGCAGAATAAATAGGCCACGCCCGCAAGATAATGCACAATTGGCTCAATCGGGCCATCAAAATGTTCATACACCTCCACCACCCCTTGGTAATCTTGCTCATGAAACCGATGAAAAACAATGCCTTTCATGCTTCAACAATACCATAAGACACTCCTAAATGTCTTAAAAAGCCATGCCAAATTTCCCGATGATTGGCCCACTTAAAAAGGCACATGATTGCATGTTTAATTTGAGGTAAAACAGGGAATAACCAAAAGACACCATAGCAATGATTTTTTATTAAACAAAGCTTGGGACAATTTATGAATGCACGTTTAACCGTATTTTTAATGACGATATTATGTTCAACTTGGTTGGCTGCCACTGCGGCCACTAACCAGCCGAGGCAATTGTTGGTGCAAGCCACACTTAACGACTATTCGATAACGAAAGGTAACATTAAATTGACCATTGGGATTTACAAAGGAACTGATAATAATGACCCTTTATTTAAAGAGGATTTTGAATCCATACCCATGAGCAATGGGCACATTACCGTTATCCTTGGGAAAGACCCGGAAAGGCCAATACCGGCATTTATTTTTGAAGAAGACAACCTGCGAATTGGTTTTACAGTTGGCGAAAGTAAAGACACAGAATTTATAGAGTTAAGTGCGGTGCCCTATGCATTTCATAGCGAGGTTTCCGATGCCGCGGAACGGTTACAAAATGAGGAATTAATGAAATTTGATTTTATTAACAACCGCATTGGGGTGAACAATACCAACCCGCAAACCACATTGGATGTGGAAGGCACTGTGAAAGCAACCGCTTTTTCTGGGGATGGCTCACAACTCACCAATTTATCGATATCCGATGACCGACTGGTGTGGCTAAAAAACAATGAAAACCCGAACAATATTTACTACACAAACGGAAATGTGGGCATCAGCACCGAAACCCCTGGGGCAACGTTGGACATTTTGGGGAATGCCATTGTTAGTGGGAACCTTGAGGTTCGGGGGTTACTCCAAGCTGATCAACTGAAAGGTGATGGGTCTGGAATTACAAACATTAATGCATCTCAAATTAATGATGGGGTTATTAATGCCAAGCATGTGGTTGGCGACTACCCAGGCATTACGGGCGTTGGAATTTTAACATCTGGCACATGGAATGCAACTGAAATTGCAGACCAGTACATTGCCAATCAACTGACCCTTAACAATGCCACAATATCGGGTACCAACACCATTTCTGGGACATTCAGCTTGACCGACGACAGCACTATTTCTGGGGATCACAACTTTAGCATTTCATCAAAGGGATGGGAAATTACACCCACGGGTGGGCTTACAGTTCAATCTGTAACCCTCAACACCAACATTTTAATCTCAAATAATGCCATTGAAGTACTTGGCAGTAACGGCCTTGAACTATCGCCACCAGACACCCCAGGCTTGTATATTTCCCCAACTGGGTCGGTTGGCGTGAATACCATAACGCCAGCCAGCGAGTTTCATGTAAATGGGGGCATCACCCTGGGATTTAGTCCCAATGGCCAACCCGGGATGATTCGGTTTAATCCTGAAGATAACACATTTGAAGGCTATCGCAATGACACCAGTGGAAATGGCAAATGGATACAACTCGATTACAATTCATCCTTTGATTCCCATGCCTTGCATGCCGAAGGGGATGCCATTAAAAATTTAATCTATATTAATTCCAATGGGCATGTGGGCATTGGGGGTATTCCAGACGACGAAATTACCGACCATTTGGTTGTTAGCTGAAACGTTGTTTTTAAAGGATCCTCCATTATTCACTCAAGCAATGACTTGAATATAAAAGGGGCAGGCACCCGCATGATGTGGGTCCCCAAAAAAGCAGCGTTCCGTTCCGGTTATGTTGAAGGCATCCAATGGGATTATGACCACATTGGTGAACACAGTGTGGTATTTGGCAATTCAGGGAAAGCCAGCGGTGAAAACACAGTAATAGTGG
>JBMTIN010000161.1:0-2886 GCA_049437345.1 Candidatus Marinamargulisbacteria bacterium | reverse complement strand
TTTATTTTTCAACCCACATACTAAATATTCCCCACAGGTTAATGGGGGAGTTTACAAAAAATTAATGATGTCGTCATGAATATAATGTCTTAGGAATCTTAGACGATAACAATGCTTCGGGGCGCGCACCGTAATGCGATATAACAATGGCGGCCAACTGGTTGGCGGTTTGCCCCGATATTTCAATGGTGTTTTTTTGAATGCGCTGGGCAATGTAGGTGCCGGCAAATGCGTCACCTGCTCCGGTGGTGTCGACCGGGGCTATGGCCGTGGTCTGATGATGTATTATCTCAGTTTTTGTAATGGTCTTCGCCCCGTTTTTACCGTCCGTAATAATGGTTTCGGGGGCATTAAAAAATAGTGCTGGTTCAAATGAATGTATCCCTGAAATCGCGGTGGCTTCACTGGCATTGGCAAACACCATGGCAAGTGGATGATTAAGAAATGCGAGAAACCGGTCTTTAAAAAATGTCACAAGACCGGCATCCGATAAGGTGAGAATTAACTTTGTATGATGTTGGGTTGCCAGTGGTATAATTGTGGTATTTATTAAGTCAAGCACCGTATCATTGGCCAATAAGTATCCCTCAATAAATAGCCATTCGGATCTTGAAATAGTGTTATCAAGGTACGCGCCTGGCTTGAAATCCGCACTGACCCCCAAGTGAGTTAGCATTGAACGTTCACCATCTGGGGTAATTAACACCAAGCAACATCCGGTATCGCCATCGGTCTGTGTGGTATCAAAGTCATTCAGTATGCCCGATTCAGCATAATCATTTTTGGTAAACTCACCCAATTCATCGGTGCCAATGACGCCCAAATGATGGGTGGTAAGTCCCCATTGCTGTGCCACAAATATACTATTGGCGGCGGACCCGCCACTGCAACGATGCACAGGATCACCTAATTCCGACATTAACTGGTGTTTTTTATCGGTATCAATCAGGCTCATGCTTCCTTTTTCAATGCCCAGAGCCGTTAGTGTAGCCTCGTCAACACGGTACTCCAAATCGACAATGGTGTTGCCTAAACTAGTAAGATGAATGGATTTATTTAATGACATGATAATCCCTTTCTGATAAAAAATAGCCATTTGAACGTTTTTTGACAGATGCGTCGCGCTTCCACGATCGTTCACAACGTGGGCTTTGTCGTAAATCGGTAATAACGACAGACTCATCATGATGAATATCTACCCGAGACACCCCAAATATATCCGGTAAATCAGGAAAAAATGCCGGATCAATGTGTGCGGGGATTTTAACACCGGCATCCAAACTATTTTCAATGCCATTGGCTTTGGCCGTTTCTAATTGCTTAAGTACAGTTTTCCGAAGGACCATTATGGGATCCCAATCAACCGTTAGTGGATAATTGATCTTTAGTGCCGGCGTGCCTTGAATGGTGGGGGCGTCGGGGGTATTCGCCAAGGTCGCCATGACCTCATCGCAGGTATGTGGCAATATGGGACTCAGGACACGGGTCATCACCTCAATAATAATCCGAAGGGTTACCTGGGCACGTTGACGGGCATCGGAATGTGGCGCATCGCAGTACAGGCGGTCTTTAATGGTGCTTAAATACATTGACGATAATTGGTCATTGCAAAACTGATAAATGGCATGATTCGCATCTTTAAATTGGTAGGTTTGATAATGCGATAATACGGTTGTTTCAAAGATCATGGTTTGATGCAAGATATACGCATCAATGGTATACGGATCAAACGTCGCCGCTTGTCGTTGGCAATCGGTTAATGATGACGTGAATTCGTGGAGATTACTGAGCATGAATCGAAGGGTATTTCGTATTTTTCGATACAAATCGCCGGCCTCTTTAAAAAAACGAGGATCGACTTTAATGTCATTCTCATAACTTAACGAACTCACCCACCATCGGGTGACTTCGGCACCATGATTTTTTAAAATATCATCGACATTCAAAGCATTTCCTGAAGATTTGCTCATTTTTCGTCCATCTTTATCTACAATGAATCCATGTGTTAACAAAGCTTTGTAGGGCGCTTGTTGTCGTGTGGCTAAGGATGTTAGCAACGACAAGTGAAACCAGCCACGATGTTGATCCGATCCTTCCAAGTACAAATCGGCTTGGGGAGTATTTTGACGATCGGCCAATACAGCAAACCACGATGACCCTGATTCAAACCAAACATCAAAAATATCGTTTAATTTTTCAGCCGAATCTGGATCAAAGTCCACCGGAGCCATAGGGTCCTCTTGAATGTCATATCCCGATAGTAACGTTTGGGCCGATTCTTTAAACCAACAATTTGATCCGTTATGTTTCACCTGGTTGGCAATATGGACAACACTATTATGAGTTAATAAAATATGGCCATTGGCATCTTTAAAGGCGGGGATGGGTAATCCCCAGGCGCGTTGACGAGAAATGCACCAATCGGGGCGGGTATCAAGCATCCCATGTAACCGGGCTTTTCCGGCGGTGGGGTAAAACTCAATGTCATCTTGAATCGTTGATACGGCCATATTTCGCAGGGTTTGTTGGTTCGATGCTAACGGTCGATCCACCCCCACAAACCATTGTTCCGTACTACGAAAGATAACAGGGGTTTTTGATCGCCAATCGTGAGGGTAAGAATGCTCATATTCATCGTGAAATACCAATCGGTTGTGGTCGGATAAATATGAAATAATGACGGAATTGGCATCCCAAATAGACGCGCCGTGTAACCAATCCGGAACAGTGTTGTCGTAGGTGCCATCGGCTTGAACCGGGCAATACGTATCAAGGCCGTGCTGTTGGCCCAATAGGTAATCGTCCATACCATGCCCAGGGGCAATGTGAACCAATCCCGTGCCTTCCTCTGTTGTTACAAATTCACCGGGCAATAATGGCACCGTG
>JBMTIN010000160.1:0-2921 GCA_049437345.1 Candidatus Marinamargulisbacteria bacterium | reverse complement strand
ATTCTGGATGTGGCTTGTGGGTTTACTCGGAATGGCCACCAAATTTATTGAATGCACATTGGGGACAAAATATCGTATCACAAAAGACACTCAAGTGTATGGTGGTCCAATGTATTATATTCAACAACGCCTGCCCCGATTTTTAAAACCATTGGCCTATGTATTCGCCGCTTCGGCCGTTTTTGGTGCGTTTGGTGCGGGAGGAATGTTCCAAGCCAATCAGGCGGCATCCGCCCTCAAAAGTTATTTTAATATTCCAACCGTGACTACCGGGGTTATTTTAGCGATTGGCATTGGCCTCGTGATTATTGGTGGTATTAAGCGTATTGGAAACGTGGCATCAAAAATTGTTCCTACCATGTGCATTGTATATATTCTTGGAGCCTTAGCCATCTGTGCATTAAATATTCAAAACATTCCCTCAGTATTTGCCATTATTTTTAATGACGCATTTACAGGGTCAGCGGTCGCTGGTGGATCTATTGGGACCGTTGTTATTTGGGGCGTTCGTCGAGCGGTATTTTCAAATGAAGCTGGATTAGGATCTGCATCCATTGCTCATGCCGCTGTTAAAACAAATTATCCCATTCGAGAAGGCATTGTTGCTTCTGTGGGACCATTCATCGATACCATTATTGTGTGTACAGCCACGGCCATTGTCATTATTTTGGGTGGTCAATATCAAAAAAGTGCTTATACCCCCCATGACAAAATGATTAACTTTGAAGCGGCTACCTTATCATCCAACCCCACCAATACCTGGGAAATTGTAACAATGGATGATGGTCAGGGAAAACGATTAAAATATAAAAAAAGTAATAATATCGCCTCCTTCTCAACTCCGTTATTTACTATGGCTGAAGAAACTACGACTTGGTATGGCACACCACAAGTCAAATTAGTCGGCGATGGCATCCAATTCAAAACCAAGCGAAATGCCGGTGACTATGCGTTGTTTTTACGCGATAAAAACGGAAAAAAAATCGCATCCATGCGATTGCAGGGGGACGAAACCTTCTTTTTCGTCAAAGATATCAAAAAAGAAAGTGACTTAAATATTATTTATTTCAAACTAAATGAGACCCCCGCAGATGGTACGTGGCAAACACATACCATTGAACTCTTACACCAAACCAATGATTGGATTATTGCCAATCCCCGTCTGCATGAAATGTCTCTAGAATTAGTTGTCAATAAGAATAGTACAGAATTTGAAGTGGATGATATTTTGGTCGGAAAGCCAAAAAATGGAATTGAGCTGACCATTGCATCGTTTGATCAATTTTTGAGTGGTTTCGGATCCATTTTTATTACCATTGCCGTGGTTTTATTTGCCTTTTCAACCATTATTACATGGTCTTATTACGGAGAAGTGGCCTTAATGTTTTTATTTGGAAAAAAAGCCATACTGCCCTTTAAATGGATCTTTATTGGTACTATTTTATTAGGCGCTACAATTGGCCTTGATGCTGTCATCAATTTTTCAGACCTAATGATTGGGCTAATGGTTATTCCTAATGTCATTGCCATTATTTATTTAATGGAAGATGTCATGTCCGATGCCTATGATTACTTCCAGAAACTAAAAAATAATCAGTTCAAACGGTTTAAATAATGCCCTTATTTTATACCATTATTGTTGGTCTTTTTTGTTGCTATATTCCAATAAATGCCGTTGTATTTCCAATCCTATCTTATTCAGAAGATACCGGTCCTTTATTGGGCGTATTTTATCAAGAAAAAATATATAATACTGGCGATCTCCAAGCCATTGCAATGTCTCAAAAAAAAGGGCCTTCATTGGTATTGAGTGCTCAAAACTTACCAATAAATGACGATCGATTGAATGTTCAATTTTATGGATCAACAACGGGTCAAAATTACTATGGGATAGCCAATACATCAAAAAAAGAAACGGATGCACGGTTAAAATTTTCAGAACTATCCATCAGTTCCATATTGGAAAAACCCCTTACTCAACATTGGGATGCCTTATTGGGAATTCAATATGATTATTATAAAGAAAAAGAACCGCCCAAAATATTCAAGAATCTCAATACACTATCATTCATTTTAGGGTTGCAAATGGACCGTCGAGACCAGGAAATTAACACCAATCAAGGGTACTACAATGAATTAAAATGGCACGTGTACCCCGATCAACAAATCCTTTCAAATGACATTCGTTATTTTTACCCACTCACCGTATCCGATATCATTGCCAGTCGATTATATATAGCTCAAACCATAGCAGATACGCCGCATATTCAAACCCTTCAAGGGGTTGGTAACTATTTTTATATGCGCGGTTATACCGCCAATGGTATTATGGCCAAGTTTTTGGCCATGACTCAATTGGAATGGCGAAAAAAAGTGACCTCGTGGTTGATATTATCACCATTTATTGAATGGGGAATGATTGGATCCAAACCCAGTCGCCGAATCACTGATTTATTTTCTTATGGATTGGCCACCCATATTCCCATGGGCTTGGCCAATTTACGGATTGAACTGGCCTTTGCCGACACGAATAAAGAACTTTACTTCGGTTTCAATCACACATTTTAGCAAGAATAAATGAGCCGATGCTAGAATCACGACGACTGTATGCCACGCCTCCGAAACGATGGGACCTAAATAACTGGCGCGCCTTATTATTGGATGCCGATGTTACCCGGTATATTGGGAATGGTGCGCCTAAACGTAATCATCAAATTAAAAGACTATTAGAAAATGCCATTTCCCATAATCGTAATCATGGTTTTTCTTTATTTAATATTTTTGAAAAAAAAGACAATGCATTTCTTGGAGAAGCCGGATTGATTCATCTGGCATTTAATAAAAATAGTCGAGATATTGAACTTAGTTAGGCCCTGCTGACACAGAAGAATATAGAGAGTTCAAATACTCAGAGAGTCATA
>JBMTIN010000159.1:0-2979 GCA_049437345.1 Candidatus Marinamargulisbacteria bacterium | reverse complement strand
CTTCACTGTCTTTAGAAAATTTTAGCTCTCTTTTTAGTTGTGCAGAGGTCTTTTAAAGTAGGTTGGCGATGCAACATACGATGCAATTGATGCGGGGGATAACATTGCGCAACCAACCATTAATACGTAACATATTCCCGATACGAACGCACAATAAGCGCCCCAGCGACATAACTCAGATTGTTTTTTTGTGATCATTGGTCCATTGGTTTACGATACATTGGTGGGCGAATTGCTTATGAACTCACTCAGTTTATGCACTTGATCCGGGTCGCCCATGGTAATCAGCACCATGCCTTCTTGAATTACATCGGTGCGTTGGGGCGAGTAATTGAATCCTTGTGATATTGGGTCTTGAAAGGCAATGACTTGCAAGCCCACGGTGTTTCGTAAATCCAAATCCATGAGTGTTTTGCCAATGGTCCATGATGTTTTGGGTACAATCACCTCTTCAATCCGTAGATTTTTTTGATCACGCAACATATTGTCTAAAAACCCAACCACATTGGGTCGAACCATTTCAGATACTAGTCGAAGTGCGCCAATAAATTGGGGCGGGACAATCGCACTTGCTCCAGCACGAATTAGTTTGCGTTTATTTTCTAAGTTCATTATTTTGGAAATCACACGTACATTGGGATTCAATTGTTTGGCGGTAATTGTCAAGAATAAATTATCTTTATCGTAGGGAAGCACGGCGGCAATGGCGGTGGCGTGTTGAATGCCAGCGGACAATAATACTTCGTCTTTTGTTGCGTCACCGTGAACGCAAATAATATCTAAGAATTGGTTTTGTAACGTTTCATAGACATCGTGATCATTTTCAATAACCACAAATTCTTTTTTTGTATTATGAAGTTCTTGAATAATATGGTGTCCCGTATTTCCTGCACCACACACAATCAGATGGTTATTTAGACTTCTAATAATTTTTTTCATTTTACGCCTCCTTATATAATGATTTAACTGGCCATTAATAATGGACGATGTTATGGCCGTTAATACAAAAATTAAATTGCTCATACCCACTAAAATTAAAGCAATGGTGAATAATCGCGCCGGAATATTGCCACTGAGGTCAATGGTTTCACCGTAACCAACCGTTGAAAGGGTAATGATGGTCATGTAAAAACAATCAAAATAGCTGGCCTGTGGACCAATTAAGTATTTGTAACCCAACGTGGCGACGATCAGTGTGAGGATTAAAAAACCAAAGGCACTGTACAATCGTTTTTTCATAATAGTAGTATCGATTTAATTTAAAAAAATCATAGTCGTATGTCTTTTTTTAGGGCTTAAAATCGTTTTAAACCCGTGGGTTTTATGCTACTATTCAAAGATCATTTTTAATATTGGAGTGTAAAATTATGAGTACTACCACAACCAACGTCGCGTCAATCGATGCTTTTATGGCGGATGTTCGAAAAAAGAATCCCGCGCAAGGGGACTTTCATCAGGCCGTTCACGAGGTGGTAGAATCCGTTGCCCCATTCATTGAAAAAAACGAAAAGTATAAAAAAGCCAAAATTTTAGAGCGATTGATTGAACCCGATCGAATTATTATTTTTCGTGTTTGTTGGGAAGATGACCATCGAAATATTCGAATTAATCGAGGGTACCGTGTGCAATTTAGCAATGCGATCGGCCCATACAAGGGGGGATTGCGGTTTCATCCTTCTGTTCGTTTGGATACATTTAAGTTTTTAGGGTTCGAACAGGTTTTTAAAAATAGTTTGACGACGTTGCCTATGGGCGCGGCCAAAGGTGGGTCAGATTTCGATCCAAAAGGAAAGTCTGATAGCGAAGTCATGCGTTTTTGCCAAGCCTTCATGACAGAGTTGATTCGTCACATTGGAAAGGATACCGATGTTCCCGCTGGAGATATTGGGGTGGGGGCACGTGAAATTGGGTATTTATTTGGTCAACATAAGCGATTAACCAATCGATTTACGGGTGTTTTAACGGGTAAATCATTGGAGTATGGAGGGAGTTTAATTCGAAAAGAAGCGACGGGGTATGGGTGTGTATTTTTTGTCGAGGAAATGTTAAAAGCTCAGGGAGATTCGCTGGATGGTAAGACATGTGCTGTATCGGGGGCCGGAAATGTGGCTCAATACACTACCGAAAAAATTATTCAGTTGGGGGGTAAAGTGGTCACCTTATCGGATTCCGCCGGAAGCATTTATGATCCCGAAGGCATTACGCTCGAGAAATTAGAATTTGTAAAAGACTTAAAAAATAATCGGCGTGGCCGGATTCGTGAATATGCCGATCATTTTGGTGTTACATATTTGGATGGTCAACGCCCATGGGGCGTGGCCTGCGATGTCGCATTTCCATCGGCGACACAAAATGAATTAACCTTGGATGATGCGAAGTCATTAGTGTCCAATGGGTGTCTTGCGGTAGGTGAAGGGGCGAATATGCCCACATTGCCAGATGCCATTAAATATTTCTTAGATCAAGGTGTTTTATTTGGTCCTGGAAAAGCCGCCAATGCTGGTGGTGTCGCTGTGTCAGGATTAGAGATGACTCAGAATAGTATGCGACTTAGCTGGGATCGATCGGACCTGGAAGATCGGTTACGTGGCATTATGCAACGTATTCATACGCAGTGTCATGAATTTTCAACACCGGGTGCCAAAGGCATTCCAAACTATGTGGATGGCGCCAATATTGCTGGCTTTGTTAAAGTGGCCGATGCCATGTTGAATTACGGTATTCAATAGGTCGTCAAATGGGGGGGGGACAGGTGATTAACGCAGTTATTTGGATTTTCTGCATGTACCCAATGAGAGGCATCGACATCCTTAACGATGGCGTTTGGAAAATAAAGGGCAATGCTTCTATCATTTGTATCGATGTAGTTTGATTTTGTACCTCGAATAAATGTGGTAGGCCCGGTATACGACCCTGGTGTCTCGGGGAATGTTGAAATATCGGCGTAGTTTTTTTGAATGGCATTAATATTAATTCGCC
>JBMTIN010000158.1:0-2988 GCA_049437345.1 Candidatus Marinamargulisbacteria bacterium | reverse complement strand
AGATGACTCCTCGTGGCGAACCCGAGGCAGTTGATCGGCCACAAACTGCAAGGTATCTTGAATCGCGTCGGCATCCTTATGGGCGTTTTGAACACAATCAATATGGAATGATAATTCGGATTTGATGGTTTCAATTAAGTCCGGGCTGGGGATGTCTTCAAAGGCAATAAAAATAAGCGAGCGACGTTCAAAACTTTGATCGGGGCGGACAATGTCGCTAACCTCGCCCTGGGCATCGCGTCGAATCCCAATGATGGGGTGAATGCATCGGGTGGATCGGAGCTTATATTTTCTAAAAATCTCTTCGATGGTGACCACCAAATGGGGGGCATCGGGCTGACTAATTTGAAGAATTAATCGGTTGGTTAAATGTTTGGCGGATAACGCCGGTTTTCCAAAGTAGAGGGTGGAGCCTTGATGATGCTGCACAATAAAAAAGTCGTATAGTGTGTGAATAAAATCATGCAATTCCGTTTTATTTAAATTAAGCAGTGTTCGTTTCGACATTTGCTGGCAAATAATATCAATGAATTTTGTTTTGATGGGTTGAGATGAGACCATTTTTTTGACGGCATCAACAAGTTTTTTTTTATTTGACATAGGCATTTATCATACCATTCTCCCAGGGATAATCCTAGCCGGAACGATGGGGAATGGGGGTGTTATTTTATGGAATTAACGACTTTTTTGCCAAATAGCATGCCCGATACCAATGCCAAATACACTAAGTGTGGGGACAATAAGTACCCATAACACCCATTGAAAAACCGTACGTTGTGTCATTATAAATGGGTGGCGTGCCGGGTGAGCGACGCGGACTAATTCATGAAGTGAGGCCAAAAATATATCGGTAATAATGGCCTGATTATCGCCGTATTGAATCCAATGATTGGTGGGTAATAGATGGTTGTTAATCCATATATCCGTGGATGACTCCGTGCGTGCCATAATAGTGAACGGGCCATTTGATGGTTCCGTTGGTGTCAATGCAACAGACGATGTATGGGTGGTAGCCATGGGCCAAATTGTGGTGGTTTTAGAGGTGAGATAACTTGAAAAAGGAACAACCGCCGTTAATAACGCATTAAGAGGACTGATGTATGGGACAATTAATTGGTTGTCGGCTGGATGTAGATGGTGGCGAGGGTCTTCGATAATGGGGGTATGAAATTGCACGTTATGTGTTAATAAATTGGTGATTTTTGCATGGCGAGGGTGCCCAAAGATAATGCGTGAGGGTGCTTGGGGGAGTGCTGCGGTGAGTTTATCTAAAAACGGGGTTGAACTGGGACCAATTTTGTATAGAACAACGCTATCGTATTTAGATATTAAAGGTGGCGCATCTTTCGGGGTGGTTTCATCGACATGGATGGCGTGGCGGGCCAGTATTTTGGCCAGTTGACTTAATCCTAGGGGGCGGGTATCGGCCAGCAGGGGCTCGGGAGAGCTGTGAATGAACAGTACGGATTTGGGAGGGATATTGATTAAATGACGGATGGCTTGCAATAAATGGTTTTGAATATCGGTTATGGATATGTTCTTGTAGCGCATCGCCAAGTCAATGAGGGATATATCCATGCGGCGTGTATCTGTGGTCAATACAATGGTGCCACGATGCTCAATATCGTAACGGTCGGCTTGTTGGGGTGATGTTATGGGGTCCATTTGTTGAACATGAATCCGTGGCGATAATTCGGTCAGCCAATGGCTTAATCCGAATAATGTGGGGTCGTTAAACTGAGTTGATGATAAGAAAAACGTAATGTGAATTGGCGGTGTGTATGCGGCCAGTTGTTGAACCATTTTGACGGGAGGGGAAAATGTTTTGGTTGAGGTCATATCCCACTGGATGTGTGCGGATTCTTTGCTGAGTATGCCCATAATAAGCCCGACTAAAACAATCCCCTTTAAGGGTCGCCAACGGCGTGATTGGGCCATGGATGCGGCAACAATGACACCAATGCTGTACATAACCGTGCGAATCGATACCATTCCGAGTGTAATATGGGTATAGTGCTCGGCCATGGTTAAGGGCGCAATTCCATGAAGGAATGAGGGCCCATTGTGTAAAAAATGTAACGGTCCCCATAAAAAAATAAAAAGCATAAATGCAAAGAACAGGGGACGTTGGGTGCTTTTTTTAAGTGAATATGCCCACTGTAGTAGCCCCCACTGCATAGTAACTAAGAATACAAGGTACACACTGAGTGAGGCCCATGTGAGTAATCCCATCCATACAAATCCCAAGCATGATGGGACACCCGTGAGCATGCCAATAAATGATCGACCAAATGAAACGGTGCTTTTTTGCCATTTAGGTAATATTAATGTTATTATTAATGACCCAATAAAATGAATTAAAAGGCGTGACGATACTGGATCGGTAGGGGGAGTATCAATCCATTGAATGAACATCGTCACATTAAAAAAAAGTGATAAAAGCCCATAGGCTACGATTGTTTCGGGGAGGCGAAGTGAAATAAGTTTTGACACGATACCCTAATCGTACTTTAATCAAAATTGGTTTTGCAATGACGCTAACAGATGAATTTATGACAGACATACGCAATCGTATTCATAAACGATGGCGCCATTTGCATAAGTGGGCCCGACGAGAAATGGTGCATTACTTTCGTGTGTTTGATCGTGATCTTCCCGGAGCGCCTTTCATGATTGATTGTTTACCGGATTATTGGTTGGTATGGGTATGTGACCATGCCAGTGATGATAAGGTGGTGGCCGATTTGACCCAGGCGGTATCGACGGTGTTAACCACAATCATGATAAAAAAAGTCGTGATCAAGTATCGTCAAAAATCAAATGTCGGGAGCGCATCTTACCACACCAAGGACTGTATATTTCCAGTTGTTGAAGGGGGATTAACCTTTGAGTTAAATATTACGCGTTACTTGGACACCGGGTTATTTGTAGATCATCGTTTAACGCGCGAATTTATTCGTACACAGGCCAAGGGGTGTCGTGTGTTAA
>JBMTIN010000157.1:0-2997 GCA_049437345.1 Candidatus Marinamargulisbacteria bacterium | reverse complement strand
TTCTAATGCATAAAGCAATGATGCCAATACCGGAGAAATTGATTTGGCCGCTAATAGTAATCGATTCTCTCCTATACGGGAATCATCCAATGGGTTCACCGACTGAAGATCATCAAACTCTCCCAGTGTATCTAATGCACGATAAACGGCCGGAGTACTTAAGTGAATTTTAGGCATAATTAATAGAACCGTGTTATGCATTGATTGACTGGCTACCGGCTCAATAACCTCACCAACACCCGACACATTGGCATGCCCCCCCACTAAAAAAAAGGGAACATCCGACCCCACAGCTTGTGCCAAAGTCATCTGATCAGATAACGATAATTGAAGGTTCTCCAATTGATTCAATGCCAATAATAGTGTTGCCGCATTGCTACTCCCCCCACCTAAACCCGCCCCAAAGGGTACCTGTTTATTAATGGTGATGGCCCACGTTTGTTTCAATCGTGCTCCTAACGCTAAAAGCATTTGTGTGCACGTATTATCATCGGGGATATCCGGGTGACTAAATGTTACAGTATGTCTTGGTAAAGAACTTGGCGTTAATGAAATAGTGTCATAAATATTAATGGATTGAAACCGTGACTTAATGGGATGAAGCCCACCCGAGAGGGGTGGGCCAACAAACAAATTTAGATTGATTTTTGCGTAGGATTTAAATAAATACGTCAATTAAGGTTTTCGATGGATCGCTCAATTTTGACCGTTTCTTTTCCATTCTTTAATAATTCAGTAAACTTTTCTCGCTTCTTTTGTGCCAATAGCTGTTCACTAATCTGAGAATATACGGCATCTAAATCTCGAGCTGGCACTGTTTTTGTATCATTAAATTGAATGATATGATACCCAAACTGACTTTTAACAATACCTGAAATAGGTGATTTTTTTGTTAACTTATACGCCGCATTTGAAAACTCAGGGACCAATTGTTCCTTTCGAATCCAACCCAACTGACCCCCTTGATCTTTCGAAGGATCAATAGAATATTGCTTAGCTAAGGCTTCAAAAGATTGCCCATTATTAAGTTTCTTAACTACTTTTCGGGCATCAGATTTAGTCGCCACTAAGATGTGGCTCAAATTGCGACTCTCATACGATGCAAACTGAGCCCCATTTTCATTGTAGAATGACTCAACTTCACTACGTGTCACCTCAGATGATCGATCAATTTTTTGTTGAATATAGTAATTAATCAAGGCCTGTCTTTTTAACTCTGACACGGTTTTTTTGAAATCTTTTGACCGTTGCAAGCCATCTTTTTTAGCCAACTGGTAAATAACTTCCTCTTCGATCAATTGATCTAGAAGACGCACTTTATTTTCTTTTTTTGTGAAATACTCTTTTAATTGAGGATCCAAATTATTGATCCGATCATTAATATCATCAACTGAATATACCGTAGGACCCACCTTGGCAATCACTTTTTCCTGATCAACCTTGTTTAAACATCCAACTGAGATTAAAAATAAACCGAATAAAACTATTTTTTTCATTGCATCACCTTTACATACTTATTGATATATTAAAGGGTATCAAACGTATACCCATAAACTCAACCATTTATTTTTAGTTTGACAAAAAAAGTTGTCGTAACCCATAATTAGTTATGGTCAACATTAAATCATCGGGAACAAAGTCGGGAAGAGACTTTACTCCATCGGGTGGTCGTGTTCATACCGAAACATTCATTGATCTTTATAATGAGGTTATGGTTAAAATACGATTATTGTCCCAGATAAATGATCAGACAACATTTAATATTGAACTCAATAAAATTCGAAAAAAAGCCCAACAGTTAATTAATAATCATTTTGAGCAATCGCTATCTCAACTCAAAACAAACCCCAAATACAAACCAAATGCCGATGAAAATAGTGAAAAGTTAGCTCATATTATTAAGGCACTGGCCATCAAATGAAATTAACGGACCATTCACCGGAGGATCAACTCTGTTATATTCAATCATTTATTGAAAACTGTCAAAATATCTCGGAGAAATTTAATGAAAATAAAAAACATCCCTTAATGAATCAATTTTTACTGTCTCAAATGATCGACAAATTTTAAACTTTTAAATATCTAAGTCAAGACCTAGAACAGTATTTAATTCCTTAGACACTTTATTTGCAATCACTTCAGGAATTTTATTCACAAAAAAAGATTTTGCCATAGCTTCTTTTTCAGGTGCCAGACAACCGTTTTTAAGCAAATGCGCATAAGCAGATTGAATAACCTTATCAGATACCGTTCGAGTAGTATCGTGAATACTTTGTTTAATATCTTTAATAAATGTTTCTTCGTTTTTTTCTTCTGAATCCATAAGAATTAATAATAAGAGAAAAGAGCCAATTTCTCAATCACTAATTTAAATCTTTTCCCAAAGATACTTTTGTTTGTACCTTTTTAGAAAAAATTGTTTTCGATAATGACGTCAAATCCGATAACTCAATAGCATCCAATTGGGCTTGTAGCTCTGGCATTGTCATAATACCCGTCTTATAAATTAACTGACACCCCAACCAATTGGCCCAAGCGGATGATCCATCTAAATTAATCATAATATTTCCCTTCAGCTGGCGCGCCGTCCGAATAAATTCTTCTTCTGAAATTCCATCTTTTAAATTATCCAGTTCAGACGAAATACAGTCTTGTGCCTGATTAAAATTTTCCATCGATGTCCCCGCATAAATAACAATAGCGCCAGTATTTCGATAATTACTCGGAGAACAATAAATAGCATATGCCAATCCTTCGCGCTCCCTCACTGACTGAAATAAACGGGAACTCATTCCACCACCCATGAGTGTTGTTAACATTGTTAGTGCATACCGGTTTGAATCGGTATACTTTACGCCAGGAAACCCATACGCCAAGTGCATTTGCTCAAGATCTTTATTAACATGCACATCCGCCGCGTCGAATAATACTGGCGCCTCTATTCTATTCCTCTCTTTTTGAGTTGTATTCAGAAAAGGCACCGTATCAAGTGACGAC
>JBMTIN010000156.1:0-3012 GCA_049437345.1 Candidatus Marinamargulisbacteria bacterium | reverse complement strand
ATTGAGACGCTTGGCCATGGTGGCTCCGGCATGTTTGGGGTAATAATTCGCCACCAATATAATGGATGGCATTGGGGTTTTCTGTTGTGCTTTTATCATATGATGTATGCGTTTTGCAGAGGGTGGAATACCTGGAATAGGTTCCAATTCACCGGCAGATACCAGATCAAATGCATCAAAGAAATAGGACCACACACGGTGGTATGTAATAAATGAAGTGGTTTTTAAGGGGCGCAAGGTTTGAGTCCACACCTTCATTTTTTGGGTGATTTCGGTATTGAGTGCACGGGCATTTTGATGATATACAGTACTATTTTTAGGGTCAATTTCGGACAATCGTTTAGCGATAAGCATGGCTGTTTTCGCGCCATTTAAAGGGTTCAATAAGTAGTGAGGATTACCTTCAATATGAACATCTCCTCGTCGACCGTCAATATTTCCACTGGGAACCTCGAGTTTTGTGATACCCTGAGATGCATTTAAATGACCCTTTTGACCGGGTAATAACCGGGGGTTTTTAGCCACTTGAATGACCCCATCGAGCCATGAATCTTGTTCCATTCCAATACGAATGATCATGTCGGTGGTACGCAATGCTGTGACCATCGATGGTCGTGGTACAATATTATGGAGGTTTCGAGAGCCTTTCACCAATGATGTAACATGAATATGAGAACCGCCGACCTTACGTGCAATGGCCGCAAGGTCGCTGGTCGTGGTCACCACGGTGACCTTTGCGAAGGCCACCGTGGTTAAAAAAATACTGATGAAAATAATGCCAATATTATTGAAGCACATGTGCGTGTGGGCCCATGCCAAAAATAAACTGCAGGAGTAGTGTTGATTCGGTGTTTTCTCCGGTATTATACTGAACACGGAATTTTGACGTTTCTGTCAATTGTCGTGTAATTAGCCACGCCCATTGTGTTTGTTTGTTACCTTCATCGCCGTGACGGCCCAACACGCCGTATCGGACACCGGCATCATACGTTTTATTCAATGAGTAAAAGGCACCAATAAAGCCACCGCGTTGCTCTTCTTTTTCGCCATGATCTTCATCCCCAAAATCGGCCATATACACTTCAGATTGTAATTTAAGGGCCGATGTATTACCGAGGTCATGATTGTAGGTGGCATCAAATGCCAATAGTGTGGGTTGTTCGTGATCATCGTTGCTCGATGCATTGCCCCACAAATAACTGGTACCGAATTCAACTTCTTGAGTGTCGGATACCACAAAACTATTCCAAAGTCGGCCGGTTACAATTCGGTTTTCGTAGGCCACATTGTCAGATGTGTCATGATGATCATCGTGACCGTGACCGGCATTGGCTGTCCAGTACCCCAATTCAATTTGAGAAAAGAATGGTAGTGGTAATAAATAAGACATCTGCGCACCTTCGGCGCTCAACCCTTCCTCACCACCTAAAAACTGTTGGGTCGAAATATCTCGATCCACGAAATCCCATTGTTCTGGATGAAGGGGATTGGTTTTTCCAATATTTAAATATTTTTTACCAATAATGCTGCCAACCGCCCATCTGGGCGATGATTCTCCAGTAATGGTATGTGTCAGGTTCGTAAAATCGATATACGCTTCTTCGAGTTCAAATGCGCGTTGACCATTGGCCTCTTTATGAAGCGCCGTAAATACATTCGCTTTAATCCCCGGGTATAGATAATGTTGGAACGAAAACTCAATTTCATTCACATCAAAACTTTTTTGATGATCATTATGGGTGCCTAGAAAATTACCAATGACAGAAATGTCGGGTAATTTGGTTGCTTGCGCGGAAACCAACGACGTAGTAATAAATATAATGCATAAAAATGCTTTAAAAATGTTCATATAATATCCTTTTTAATCGCCACTCGAGGTGGTGTTTATTTGAGCTAATATTTTTGACCTATTTATTCTGCATTGGGGGCGCGCGTGTTAAATACGGAGAAACAATATAAAAGGAGTCGGGCCGAGATTCATGGATCGACACATACCGTGCGATGGATTCGTGGTGGGGGTTATTGACGGATAGGGTGGGGGGGGGTGTGGCTTGAATGGCACAGGTACTACAATCGAATGGGGCATGGTGATCGGTGGGTATGGTTGAAGAATGGTTGTGAGGAGGAACGATCATTATGGCGATAAACAACATAACGCCATAGGTAATAAATTGAATGCGCATTAAAAATACTATACAAGGAATTTCTTCATTTGCAAACGTCGACGCCCCCCGTTGCCCGCCATATTTCGATCAGTTGATGTTGACTTGTGGATGGCGTTTATCCCCACTTAATTTAACAGAGTCTTAATGAAGGAGTTTGTTGCGATAATACGCATCCAGATCTGTATTGTTCGTTGGTAACGGGGCCGAGTTCAATGGCGTTTTTTTACCCACCCGAATGGGTACTTCCCGCCGTTGAATGACTTTTTTTCGACGATCTAAATCCACTTTCAATTGATACGCATCTTTTTTCCACTGCTTTTTTTGATCCTCATTCGTCATGATCTAAGTGTAAAAAATGCAATAATTTTTGTCGATGTTTAACACTTAATTTTTTGCAAAAGTGATCAAATCGATCCGGATACATAACCTGCCATTCTTCCAATGTTTGTTTGTATTGTGGAATTAGTGTTCCCTTCATGGCCATTTTTTGAATCATTTTTAGTTCATTCAAAAAGTCATCTTCAATGCTTAATCGTCGATGAAGTTGTTCTTCAAATTCATGTTGAAATAATTGTGCTTGTTTGTGATGATAATCATCCACTGAAATATCGTCATGAATTGTATGTTTTTGTTTTTTCATTGTCCACCCTTTCTATACTCTTTGCGTATATACCCTTTTTTTTTAAATCATAAACAATATACGGGTGGGTAAAAAAAAAGCCACAATTATATGTGGCTTTTTAACAATAAAATAAGTCTAAAATTAAACGGTTACTTGAAGTGCTTTCGCCACTGTTTGACCAATATCAGCGGGGGAATCTACTACATGAACCCCACAGGCACTCAT
>JBMTIN010000155.1:0-3031 GCA_049437345.1 Candidatus Marinamargulisbacteria bacterium | reverse complement strand
ATAAAAAGTGCTTTTTTTGGCTTTGGTGCCACGGCTTTTTTAATAGAAAATTCTTTTTTACCTTTTTTATATCGTCCCAATACTTTGACGGTATCTTTTTCACCAAGCTTAACGTTTTTGTTAATATTAGTAACAAATTCATTCGCTACTTCAGAAATATGAATCAGCCCCTCTTCACCTGTACTACAACGAACAAACACCCCAAAATCAGCAATGTTTGTAACATCAACGACTACAATATTGCCAGGCTCAACGACTTCGTCTACGGGAACACTTTCTTCAACATCATTTTCCATATCATTTTCCATTGCTCGACTCCTCATAATAAAAACGGTAAGACACTTCGTCCTCTTTAATCATTTTTAGTTTTTCCCGCGATAACTTTTCCCAGGATGTATTTGTTTTTAATTGATTCATCATTTGGTTGACTTTAACATACCTTACTTTTAACGTTTCAAATCGCTGTGATTTTGCACGAAATTCCTGTTGAAACCTATTATAACGAAAATAACCACTAATTCCAACTGAAATTGTATAAACCAACAGCAACAGTGAAATTATTGAAAAAAAAACCGGAACAGATTAAAGGGTTTCATGAGGCACGTGTTAATCCTAATATGGGTTTTTCATACACGGCAATGTCACCCAATTGCTCGCTAATCCGAATCAACTGATTGTATTTTGCAATACGATCCGTGCGCGATAATGACCCCGTTTTAATTTGTCCCGCATTAGTGGCCACGGCTAAGTCGGCAATAAAGGTATCTTCACTTTCACCCGAACGATGTGAAATTACGGCATTGTATCCGGCACGATGCGCCATTGTAATGGCATCCATGGTTTCAGATACCGTCCCAATTTGATTGACCTTAATCAAAATAGCATTGCCAACCCCCTCTGAAATCCCTCGGCCCAATCGATCTGAATTGGTAACAAATAAGTCATCGCCCACAATTTGAACTTTATCACCCAGTCGATCCGTAAATACTTTCCACCCCGGCCAATCATCTTCAGCCAGGCCATCTTCAATCGATACAATGGGGTATTTCTGAACTAAATAATCGTAATAATCCACCATTTCTTCACTGGTTTTAGTGACTCCTTCGCCCTCTAACCGATACACGTTTTTATTTGCATCAAATAATTCGTTAGCCGCCACATCCAAGGCTAAAACAATATCGTCATATGGCTTATATCCAGCATTTCGAATCGCATCCATAATAATGGCCAACGCTTCCTCATTGGTCGATAGATTTGGCGCAAAACCGCCCTCATCACCGACCGATGTTGCAAAGCCTTTTTTGGCCAATTCTTTTTTTAATTGATGGAATACTTCGGCCCCAATTTGAACAGCTTCCGCCATATTGGATGCTCCCACAGGCATAATCATAAATTCTTGAAAATCCACTGAATTATCAGCGTGTTCTCCACCATTAATAATATTCATCATTGGCACTGGCATTTTATGAGAAAATACACCGCCCAAATACGCAAATAAGGGAAGTCCCACAGCCTGAGCGGCGGCACGTGCAACCGCCATAGACACGCCTAAAATAGCATTCGCCCCCAATGTATTTTTGTTATCCGACCCATCCAATATCAACATCGCCCGATCAATGGCCAATTGATCCAATACATTGCGACCACACAGTGCCGGAGCAATAACATTATTTACATTTTGAACTGCTTTTTGCACGCCTTTTCCAAGATATCTCGCGTCACCATCCCGAAGCTCCAAAGCCTCAAACGTACCGGTGGATGCCCCCGATGGAACAATGGCTCGCCCCATGGCCCCGTTCTGAACCGTTACCTCAACCTCAACCGTAGGATTCCCTCTGGAATCCAGTACCTCTCGCCCAAAAACCTGATCAATTATTATCATTTTATTACTCCTTACCAACTAAAGTACGGCAACCCTTGCGCCACCGTTGTAATCACATCATCATTTGACTTAAGCACGGCCAACTCATCCCACGTCCCCTCCAAAAAAGCATTGCGGTGCGTCGGCTTAATTTTGACTGAAAACGGATCCAAACACCCCGATACAATCACTTGTTGTGCTGAAACATCCACTGTTAATATTGCCTCTGGCGTCTCCTTAATCGCTGTAACCATAGCCTTCAATTGAGGTGGAGATGCCATCACGGTAACAATCCCCAAAGCCTTGCAATTACCTGAAAATATTTCGGCAAATGATTCCCCAATAATCGCCTGAAACCCCGCACGCTTAATGGCTTGTGGAGCATGTTCACGAGATGATCCACACCCAAAATTATTTTCAACCAACATAATAGAAGCCCCCTGATAAATGGGGTTGTTTAATGGGTGATCCGTTGGTTGAGCATCACGGTAACGCGCATCATAAAATAGGTAATCCCCCATCTTTTCAAAAGTAACTTCCTTTAAATAACGTGCCGGTACAATTCGATCGGTATCCACATCGTTTCCAGGTATGGGAACCGCCGAGCCTTGAACCCGGTCAATCACCTGACTATTTGTCATATTGCACAACCTCTCTAACATCGGCAATATGCCCATGAATGGCCGCATTGGCAACCATTGCGGGACTCATTAATAAGGTTCTCCCCGTAGGGCTCCCTTGCCGACCAATAAAGTTTCGATTTGATGACGATGCGCATATCTGATCCCCTTTTAGACGATCGGGATTCATGGCCAAACACATAGAACAGCCCGCATGACGCCAATCGGCCCCCGCAGCTTTAAAAATAACATCCAACCCTTCCTCGATGGCCTGACGCTCAACCCCCTGAGACCCCGGAACGATCACGGCGCTCACATTGGGATGAATTTTTTTGCCCTCTAAAATACGCGCGGCTTCCCTTAAATCGGATATGCGACCATTGGTGCATGACCCAATAAACGCAACATCAATGGGAATGGATGTTACCGGTTGACCTTCATGAAATTGCATAAAATCAAAAGCTTCTTTTATTGATTGAGGATCTTGTTGATCGGCCAAACTCGGCAATACCTGAGATATTCCCAACGCCTGACCCGGATGAATTCCCCA
>JBMTIN010000154.1:0-3099 GCA_049437345.1 Candidatus Marinamargulisbacteria bacterium | reverse complement strand
CATTTTGGAATAGGTTAGTTTATTTTGAATGCCATAAAATGGCATAGACAACGTGACGTGATTTATAAATCGATGCCAGGATTGACGCTGGTCGGGGTAATCAATGGCGTTTATAGACACGCTATTTAATATTGACAGCGTCGGGGTTTCAATGAGTTTTTTTTCAACACCAACTAAAATTTCGTGACGTTGGCCGTTTGTAATGCGATCCACGTAGTACCCGGTGGATATATGCCCATTTAGAAGTGTATCCGCATAAAATCCAATATCTTGAGCCATTAATTTTATTTCAGGAAGGGCATCGTATAATTCGTTATAGGTGGCATTATTATATCGGTAGTCCACCATTAATGTGGTTTTCACAGGTTGGTTGGTTTGATTTATAAATAGTGTCGATAAAAGATTGGTGTCATCTTGATTATAGCGTTGAGTCCAGCGGTATTGCAGCCCCCCTTCAAACCCCGTTTTAGCGACATCGTAGGTGTCCAGAAAGAAAACATGGTTTTTTTGAGGCGCATATACCTGGGTGGTGCCATAACGAAATCCGCGTCCTGTAGAGGCGCCAATGCCAACGCGTCCAGATAACGTGTCCGTCACCATGTAACCCAGAGATACGTTTGCAAATAAGTGGTCGATCGGCTTGTAACCAATTTCAGTCGAGGGTCGATTACTCACATCTTCATCTTCAATATTTTGAGAAAATAACGGAATAAAAAAAACAGGAATACCATATATTTCCAATCGGTTATTTTTAGCATGAATAATATCGGTGGTTTGATTCATAGATAATTCGTCGCTTTTAAATTGCCATTCGGGTCGCTGGGCCGTACAGGTGGTGATTGTGCAATGATAAATAATAATACCGGTAGGTGTTAATTCAATCGTTTGTCCCGTAATAATAACGTTACGGTTGGTCGTAATAATTCCGTTTTTAATGGTGCTTTTTTTAATGGCTTGGTTATCATCGGTTAAATGGATGACAACCCTATCTGCAAGCAGTGTATTATTTTTTTCATCTTTAACATGGGTGGCATTTGTAAATGATAGTTGTTTCGTATCTTTTGAATAATGCATATTATTCGACGAAATAGAATAGTTTTGATACAAAATAACCACATTGCCCGACGCCGCAACCGTATTATTTTTATTGTCAATGCGGATATGGTCAGCTTCAAGTTCAAAGGGTAATGCGGCATGAACAATAGGTGTCATGAGAAGCCATATACTCAACGCCAAAAGGTAAACGCATATTTGTTGCATTAGGCCGATACGGTCATCGATGGGGATGTAGCGCCTTTGGTAGACAATTCGAATCGTGATACGTCTTTACGAAACACCAGTTCCACTTTTCCGGTGGGACCATTTCGTTGTTTGGCAATAATCAAATTGGCCAGACCTGTTTTGGTATTGGCCGAGTCATAGTAGTCTTCTCGGTGAATAAATAGCACCATATCGGCGGTTTGTTCAATTTCCCCAGATTCACGTAGATCCGATAATTTTGGCAATGCATCCACCCCTCGTTTTTCGACATCCCGACTCAATTGCGATAATGCAATCACATTTACATTTAATTCTTTGGCAATGGCTTTAATTTCACGCACAATTTCAGATACTTCTTGAAATCGTGATTCAATGCGTTTTCGGCCAATTCGCATTAGTTGTAAGTAATCAATCATAATAATTTTAATATCATTGTCCATCATTAATCGTCGGCATTTGGCGCGTAATTGCATGGGTGATATTCCGGGGGTGTCATCAATAAAAATAGGTGCTTCGCTTAATCGGCCCAGGGCTTTCGCTAAACCTCGGTATTCTTGCTCGGCAATATTCGCTGTACGAAGTCGTGACATATCCACTTTGGCTTCGGAAGATAGCATTCGAAGTGCCAGTTGCTCTTTGGGCATTTCTAAACTAAATACCGCCACACCCGCATTTCCCTGCATGGCGGCATTCAGTGCGAAGTTCATGGCCAAGGTTGTTTTTCCCATGGCCGGTCGTGCCGCTAAAATAATTAAATCTGATGGTTGGAACCCCGAACATAACAAATCAAAATCTTTGTAGCCTGTAGGTATCCCCAATACTTGGTCGTCTTTTCCATAGGAATCACTAATATTGTCCCATACATTATTCACCACATCCCCAATTTTGGCGAAATCGTTTTCGGTATTGGATTTCGAGATTTCCATAAAATCTTTAATGGCGGTATTAAGCATTTCGTCGGATTCTTCCGCATCATCAAATGCTTTTGCTACGACATCGGTGCCCACGGTGATCATGCGACGAAGCACCGCTTTTTCTTTGACAATATCCACATAATGATGGGCATTGGCAGCCGTAGGAACGGAATTGAGAACATCGGCAATGTATTCTTTTCCACCAGCTTTTTCAAGGGTTTTCATTTTATTTAATTGATCATCCTTTGTGACGATATCAATGGCTTCATTTTTTTGGTATAACGATAATGCTGCCTTGAACATTTCGGCGTGGCGATTAATGTAAAAATCTTCAGGTTGAATTTGACCCATTACCGATGCCATGGCATCTTTTGACAACATCAACGCGCCTAAAATAGATTGTTCAGCTTCAATATTTTGAGGTGGGACTCGATTTGACATTTAATTATCTTAACGAACCTTGTGAAATTTTCCTAATGAAATTCCTTAATGGTCTTTGGTGGACGGTGCCAGTAATGGGGCCAAATATCGACCCGTTCGAGAGCTTGTGTGGGCGGCCACGGCTTCTGGGGTACCTTCAATCACCACATGTCCACCATCACTTCCTCCACCCGGCCCCATATCAATAATATGATCGGCACACTTAATGACGTCTAAATTATGCTCAATGACGAGTACTGTATTTCCAGAGTCAACCAGAGCTTGAAGTACATTAAGCAATCGAGAAATATCATCGAAATGCAATCCTGTAGTGGGTTCATCCAGCAGATACACTGTTTTTCCAGTGCCGCGTTTACTGAGTTCTTTAGCCAATTTAATGCGTTGGGCTTCGCCCCCACTTAATGTTGTTGCGGATTGGCCCAAGGTAATGTATCCCAACCCCACCATTTTAAGAACGGTGAGTTTACTATTAATTGCGGGAATA
>JBMTIN010000153.1:0-3165 GCA_049437345.1 Candidatus Marinamargulisbacteria bacterium | reverse complement strand
TACCTCTGAGCAAATTTGGACTGTCGGGATTTAAGTTGTTACCTTGCGGCGTTTGATTCCATGAAAGAAGGTGGGATACGTTGGTGTTTGGTTGAATGGGGTCGGTATCTAAATCATAAATTTTTGCATCAACTTTATACCCTATTTGTGAAAATTCAACGTGGATTTGATACGATATATCATCTTCGTCATATACATCTAAAAATGATCCTGAGTGGCCGGCAACGGCATCCCATAGCCAAAGATCCCCTCCAGCATACCCCCATGACAGGCCCAACACAACAGGAAGCTCATTTCGAATTTTGTTTGTTGGAAGTTTGAAATCAGTGGTAAGTGCCGTGGGCGGTATTTTTTCGTCCATAAATCCCCATACGGCGTCCCATAAATTGGTGGTCCATTCGTTATGAGATGCGCACCCCACGCACTCTCTTGAGGTAAAGCGACTGTTGGGAGACAATGAATAGGTGTAAGCCATTTCACCATTATAGAGTTGAGTTCTATCGTCGACGAAGATACTGTTTCCCACGGGCATCATTGCCGCATTTGGAATATCACTAAACCGATGCGTTTTCATTGGTTCGGGTGCCGTTCGAGAAGGTCCGGTGCAAAAATTGTTGGTTTGATCACGGTACCAGCCTTGATTATCGTAACTTAAATTGCAATCTGAATGTAAGAAGTCATGATCAAAATCAAGTAGCCATTGAGAATCATTTGTTATTGGTTTTTTTTGTGGTGATTCATAAGTAATCCATCCGGCTGAATTTCCGGTGGCCCCCAACGGTCGTATGGAAATGCGCTCAATTCGGTGCCCAGCATTGGGTGATACAATTAAAAAGGCGCCAATGCCCACGCGTCGATTCTCGCCAATATTTTTTTTAAAACGGGCATTGCCACCATCACTGGTGATTTCAGGGTTCCCATTGAATCCAATATAAAATCCCGTATCACTTTGTTGTTGTTGTGTGGGTGAAAATGGGTGCTTAACCCACCCACGGCGTGCTAAAGAGTCCATGGTATTTCGTGATTTTTGTAGTTGTGCTGGCCAATCATCTTCGGTTTCCCATGCATACTTTATCCACCCTTGACTTGAAAACGGATTAAATTCATACGGGCCTTCGTTCATTTCTTCAACGGTATTATTCTCACGATCCGTAACTTCCGTCCAAGCGGTCTCTTCGCTGGATGACCCATTCATACTTTTTCCACCCAATGTGGTTAAATACACAACCCCTGAATTTGATGAGTCTTCGGAATCAACATCAAAGTGTCCTTTAATACTAATTTCAACATAAGTGCTGGTTTGAATGATCCCGGCGCCAAGCGATAAAAAAATACAACCGATCATGACATACTTGAAAAAAGTACGGAAACTTCCCATGAATTTTAGTGTATCAGTATTGAATAGTGAAGGCATAATCATTTATTCTCTTTACATATGATTTATTTAACGATTCAAGAAACCGTTTATCAATGGGTGCGCTTGGCCATGAGCTGGGGCAACCGTCTACTTAATCAAGACTATGAGCCCGTTGTTCATGCGGGGCAGTGGTTATTAACAACCGGTGGTATTCCATCACGTTATAATTATTATTCCCGATATTTGAACCAGTTAAACATTGCGACCGAATTATTTTCATTAAGATTTTCTTCTCCGGTCACTTTTGCCGCTTTTGAATCTCATTTAGATTCGCTTCAGTTTTGGTTGAATTTAGGTTGTGGGGGCGGTTGTTTAAAAACCATTAAACCGACAGTGTCAAAGGGCAATGCACGGCCAAGGTTACAGCAATTGCATATTAATGGCGAGGAGCATTTAATCAACGCGCTTGGTTTACCGGGGAAGGGGGTGCATGGCTTGATCAGAGATCTTCAAGCATCGTCATTAATAGCATCGCCGCACCCGATGGGAATCAGCATTGGGGGGCACTGTTTGGCCGATTATTGCGAGGTGGTCGATGCGTTATACGCATCTTGCCAGAGCTTATTTTCAACACAATATCTTGAGCTTAATATTTCTTGCCCCAATACAACCACCGGTCAATCGTTGCACGATAACTTGTCTGATTTAGATGCGTTAATTCGGCATATTCGATCCATCACCACCGATGTGGTGGTTATCAAAGTGTCGCCCAATGCTTCGGATACCAACTTGTGCGATATTGCATCGCTGGCCACACAGCATGATTCAGTGACCATTAATGCGGGGAACACCCAGTTTCGATCCGTTCAAAGTGTGGGATTACCCGACAATGCCATATCGATTGGTGGTGGCGGGCTCAGTGGCCCCCTTTTATTTGATCGCACTTTGGCCATGGCCAAGCTGTTGGCTCCCTTTAAGTTACCTTTAATAGCGACCGGAGGCATTGGCACGGTGGATCATGTGTTAGCGTTGAAGCCTCACGGGGTAGTGGTGGTGGGCATGGCCACGCAATTGGTTAAAAATCCGTTTTCTGTGGTTCGATTAAACCACGATCTTCATCATCAATTAGTATAAAATCTGACGACTGCGATGAATCATCGTTTTTAATTCGGTAATTTCGTTAAAGTATTCTTCCAATTGCAATTGGTTAATGGTAATTTCATCGGACATGGAATATTCTTCGACTTTTAACAGTGTGTCCGTCAGTTTGCGTTTGGCATCTTTTTGAATGGTTTCATAGTAGGCGCGATAGGTATGATTAATATTTACCAACGTGGTTTCTTGAAACGCATAGTGATCCACCCAATAGTTGGGCTCGCTACTGGGGTCTTCTTCCATGTAAGGGCTACCAAATAAGGCCAGAGGTGTTTCGTATTTTAGATGGCCATTGGGTTGAATTTGATACCGTGATTGAACAAATGTTTCCGATAACTCTTGAAAGGCATTGTCTTTATTTAACAAGAAGGTGCTAATTATCTGATCCGGATAATCACTTTCAACATCAATGTAATTAATAATGATATCGGCATGAGTATCGTTGTTTAAATCGCGGATGTCAACCGACTGGATAATATTAACAGGCGAACTATTCGCCAATGGTTGATATTCCCAAATCAAATCAATCAGAGCATTGGACGAAGATACGATGCCTAATTTAATGCTTTCAGGGGCCGCACTGGTATCAATATAGGCATTGTTTGTTGGCGATGTGGTGGTGTAACGAAAGGCCACGACATTCACCGTCACGG
>JBMTIN010000152.1:0-3166 GCA_049437345.1 Candidatus Marinamargulisbacteria bacterium | reverse complement strand
TTAATTTTATTTTCAATTATTCCACAAGATCCTGATTCGTATATTCAACGTATTATTCGATTAGAAACAGCCTTGGGTGTGACGGCCGTGGCTACCTTAATTACCAATAACGAAATTAAAAAAATGGCATTTATTAAGCGTGCTACAAAATCTAAAATTACATCAAAACCATTTATGGAACCCCATCACATCATTCAGAAAAAACAAGAAGACATGCGGGGGCTGTTGGCCAAAGATGATTCTTTTAACGGCGATGAAAGTATCACTTTATTTTCAAAGCAGCTATTAACTGAGTATTCGGCGGAGAAAGTTGTTTTATTTTTATTAAACCATGGATTTCAAGGTGCTTTTTCTTTGGATGCTTATCCGGCACTTACCCCAAAACCCAGTAGTTCAAAGAATAAGTCAAAAGATACGGGGAGCCATGATGTGCCGGGTTTTGAACGTTTATTTATTGCGATTGGAAAAACGGATGATATTACTGAGAGTGCATTGAAAGATTTTTTATATTCTGAAACCAGCATTGAACAACATCATTATAGTGAAATTAAGATTTTTGAGACGTTTTCATTTTTTCTTGTTTCTGAAGAAAATGCCGAGGTTATATTGGAGATTTTTCGACGAAAAAAGCGTGGGAAGCGATCCATTGTTGAACGTGCAAAAGGAAAAGACGCTAAAAAAAAGAATTAGTTGGTGTAAAACTCTTTTCCAAAATGTATGGGTTTTCGATTTGTTTTTTTACGCCATTGATTGGTGTCCCGTAGGGAATACACACAACCACAATATTCTTGTTTATAAAAGGATTCCTCCTTTGATATTTTGTACATTCGTGCGGCCCCACCACGTTTTCGCCAATTATATGTCCAATAAGTTAGGTCGTTATGTCGCCGGGCGGCACGGTTTCCACAGTCATTAATTTGGTCGAAGTCCTTCCACCGTGAAATGCCCAAGCTACTGGTGAATGTTGAGAACCCATGTTCTTTGGCATACAAGGCTGTTCGCTCAAATCGCATATCAAAGCATTTGGTACAACGCTCCCCTCGTTCAGGGGCATCTTCCAACCCCTTGATTCGTTCAAACCAACGATCGGTATCATAGTCGGCATCAATAAACGAAATTCCTGTTTTTTCCGCATATCGAATATTTTCTAGCTTTCTTAATTCATATTCTTTAACGGGGTGAATATTTGGGTTGTAAAAAAATAGTGTCAGAGTTAATCCTGAGGCTTGCATAGCTTGAATAAGGTCCCCACAACAAGGGGCACAACAGGTATGAACCAAGATATTTCTATCGTTATTGGGGGGGACCAGTGGATTGTCTTTATATTGCTCGTATTCGTTATCGAACGAGTGCATTATTAGAGTCAAGCACCATTTCACGTTGCTCTTTTTTGAATGCAATTAACTGATTTTGAACGGTTTGATTCGCAATGCCTAGCATTTGAACTGCAAGTATACCCGCATTTTTTGCGCCATCAACACCAACCGTAGCCACAGGAACCCCTGGAGGCATTTGAACAATGGATAATAATGAATCAATTCCGGCAATTGAAATACTCGCTTTCACGGGCACCCCAATCACAGGTTTGGTGGTAATGCCAGCTACAACACCGGGTAAATGCGCGGCACCACCGGCACCGGCGATAAAGATATCGCTGTCAGAAGATTCGACAAACGCGATGGTCTCGTGTGGTGTTCGATGGGCCGATAATACGTTGATGTCATAATCAATGTTGAATGATTTTAGTACATCAACCGCTTTGTTCATAATGTCGAGGTCGGATTTAGACCCCATTAAAATAGATACTTTATTTTTCATAATAATTAATATTAATCATCGAAGGAGTATTCGTAAAGAGGGATCGGTATTATTTATTAAAATGATACGCCTCGAACATGGGTGCCAAGAATATAATTCATACATTCATTGGCCAATTCATAGGTATCTAAATAATGAGATTTCATAAGTTCAATACATAAATCGAGACTTGATAGCCCCGGTGTGATTACGGCCTCATGCAGTAAGGTATGGCAACAGGAACGCACAGAACGGATCAGTGACGCTTGATTACAACGTTCGTAATTCAATAATAATCGACAATAGGTGGATAATCGACTTTTATTCCGATGAACATATCCGGGAATACAACAAAAACGAATATATTCGTTTAGAGCATCTATTGCATTTAAACACAATGAAACGTCCGAAGCATCAATGTGAATTGTTTTTGTCGTCAACAAAGACGTTTCACTAAAGGATGCTAATTTATTAAAATGATGAGATGTTTTTTTGACAAGCATATATCCTCCAATGGATATTATGCCCATATTCCCCCCCGTTTAAACCGTTATTTTTCTTCTTTGTAAGTAACGTGTTTTTTTAATAAAGGGTCAAATTTTTTAATCTCAATTCGATCGGGCGTATTTCGCGAACTCTTCTCGGTGTGATACGCATGCCCCGACTCGGTGCTTTTTAAAATAATGTGTCGTCTAATACCTTTTTTCTTTGCCATGTCCTATATAGTAATGACTCGAAAACAGGTTGTAAAGATCTATTTAGTTTTTAAATGATTAATGTCGGTATTAAAATGATCGATACACTAAGTATGGGGGAGATGATCCGTACTTTACTGGGTAGGTTAATTACCCAGTAAAATCAGCTCTAGCCCATCATAAGCAGCGATACTTATGGGGGGCTTGGATGTTTGATTAAGTGTTTTTGTTAATTGAAGGATCGTATTTTTGTGACGCCCGGGATCGTGGTGAAACAGTGCGTATTGACGCGCCTTAGCTTGAGATGCCAGAGCATGTGCTTCTTGAACTCGGCTATGTCCCCAGTCTTTTTTTTGAGGCATGTCGGAATCAATATACTGACTATCGTGAATCAATAAGTGGGTATCCTGACAAAAGGCAATCAGCGCGGATCGTTGATGATCCGATAATCCATAGAGTTGATTATCTGGAAAAAAACAGAGGTCGAATACGGCGTTTTTAATGCGATAACCAATGCAATCCCCGTGGTGGTTGGTGGGCATGGTTTTAATACAAAGGTCTGTGTCTTTTTGAATAACAGTAAGGTCGGTGGTGGTGGTGATATGAGCCGGTAAATCATGGATGCTCAGGGGGAAGTTTACCCCATTTAATTGGTTTAGAAGGGCCGATAAATG
>JBMTIN010000151.1:0-3171 GCA_049437345.1 Candidatus Marinamargulisbacteria bacterium | reverse complement strand
CTTCACTGTCTTTAGAAAATTTTAGCTCTCTTTTTAGTTGTGCAGAGGTCTTTTTAATGGTTTCTGGTAGCGAATCACCATTTTTTTTATACAACGTTTCATTCAATTGGTTTTGATGATTTTTTACCCACAGGTTAATGGGGGAGTTTATAAATAACTTAAATCTGCAGGCTACATTGACGGATATTGAGTTTTTAAGAACTTTTGGAATATATCGTGTGAATCGGGGTTCGAATATCGATAAATAGCCATTTTTTGTTGGCTATGATACCGTTATAAAGTGAAGTTAATCATGACAGAAAAACCATCCGTGGCACGGGACATTGCTCGGGTGTTGAAGGTGAATGGTAAAAAAGAGGGACTCATTGAGGGAAATGGGTATGTCATTACGTGGGCGTTGGGGCACTTAATTGAATTATTACAACCCGATGAATATGGCGAGCAGTTTCAGCGTTGGGATATGGCCCATTTACCCATTATTCCGGATACGTTTAAGACCAAACCCATTGAACGATCCAAGCCCCAATATGACATTGTATATGCACAATTGAAACGAAGCGATATTACCGAGGTTATTTGTGCAACGGATGCCGGACGAGAAGGGGAGCTGATTTTTCGGCTAGTGTATGATGCGGCGCAGTGCCAATTGCCCATTAAGCGACTATGGATTTCGTCTCAAACAGATTCGGCGATTCAGGCGGGGTTTAATGCATTAAAAGACGGTGCACTATATCAGCCGTTGTATGATGCGGCTCGAAGTCGATCCGAAGCTGACTGGATTGTGGGAATTAATGCAACGCGAGCATATTCCATTAAGTTTTCACGTGGGCGTGGGGTGATGAGTGTGGGGCGAGTCCAAACACCCGTATTAAAGATGATTGTGGATCGGTATCGGGCCCATACGCAATTTGATTCCAAATCATTTTACGAAATTTTGTTGGATGTCACGCATGCCAATGGTCCGATTCAATTAAAGTGGTTCAACGATCAAACGGATCGATTTACAGATCCTGTGGCGGCCAAGGCATTGGTGGACGAATTGTCGGGTATTCATGAGGCGGTAATTTCATTGTTGACCCAGAAAAAAATTACAGAAAAGCAGCCCTTATTATATGATTTAACTGAATTGCAAAAAGATGCCAATAAGCAATTTAAATTTTCAGCGGATCATACCTTAAAATTAATGCAGGATCTTTACGAAAAATATAAACTGTTATCGTATCCACGGACATCGTCTCGGTATTTGAGTGAAGATATTGCACCCAAGTGTCCCTCATTGTTAAAAACCATCCAAGGAATTACCCAATTTTCAGATACCATCCAAACGATTCAAACGGAAAAGTGGCGTATTGCCAAACGTATGATTGACGATAAAAAAGTAACGGATCACCATGCGATTATTCCCACGGATAAAGCCCCCGATGTATCGGCTTTGCCGGCGGATCATCAGCGGTTATATTTAATGGTCATTCGGCGGTTTTTGGCGGCATTTTTACCGGAGTGCACAAAAAGTCATACCGAAATTGTAATTCATTTGAACCAAGCATCGTTTAAAGCCACGGGAACCATGATTATTTCGGCGGGTTGGCGAGCGCTGTACACGCAAGATAACGATAAAAAAGAATCGTTACTGCCTACCGTGGCCAAGGGCGATTCGGCAACCGTTGATAATATTCATTTGAAAAAAGGTCAAACCAAAGCCCCACCATTGTATACCGAAGCCAGTATTTTGGGGGCCATGGAAACGGCCGGTAAAAAAATTGACGATGACGATGTTCGCCAAGCCATGAAGGATTGTGGCTTGGGGACACCGGCCACACGGGCACAAATACTGGAAAAATTAATTGGGGTAAAGTATATTGAACGGCATAAAAATAAATTGGTGCCAACACCGAAGGGGGAGTATTTAATTGATTGCATTTTAAGCGATGCCCTGGTGTCTCCGGAATTAACGGGGCAGTGGGAAAAGCAATTGAATGATATTGAAAATTCAAAAGGAGATCGAGGGGAATATATGGAAAAAATAAAAGAATTTACCGGCGATGTTATTAAAAAAGTGTCGCAAGATGAATCCTATACCATTGGTGCTGATCAAGCGGTATTTGGGGGGTGTCCTATATGTGAAAAGGGAAAAGTGGTCGAAACTCAAAAGGCGTACAGTTGTACTCAGTGGAAGTCCGATGGTTGCGCTTTTGTTATTTGGAAGGAAATGGCCCAAAAGAAGATTACCAAAACTCACGTTAAAGCCTTATTAAAATCGGGTAAAACAGCGGTATTAAAAGGGTTTAAAAGTAAAGAGGGGCGATCGTTTGATGCCGCATTAACCTTGGTTAAAGGCGCGGTGACATTTGATTTTCAAAAAGAATCCCTAGCCACGTGTCCACTATGTCAGCATGGGCAAGTGGTTGAAACCCAAAAAGCCTTTTCCTGTGATCAGTGGCGAGATACCGGATGTAAGTTTGCCATTTGGAAAGAAATTGCGTCGCGAAAAATGAAAAAAGACGAAGTGTTGGTATTAATTAATAAAAAAGAATTGGATCACTTAGATGGGTTTAAAACGCGTTCGGGGGATCCATTCACCGCGTCGCTTCAATTAACGGGGGAGGGCAAGGTTCAGTTTAAACCACGGGCTTAAAAATATTGGTATAGGTGGCATTGAATGGTGCCGTTAAATAACTTTCGTTTTTTTGTGGCTTTTTGATTGAAATAACTTTGGAATTGGGGATCGCCACTTAAAAAATAGTAGTCCCATAGGGGAAAATACTGTCTTAAATGGGGGCCCAGTTTGGCGATGAGTTGATGCACCGACGCGGCATCGTCCAATCGAACCCCATACGGGGGATTACTAATGATTTTGCCTTTATCGAATCGGGATTGAATCTGTATGGCGTCTTTTGTTTCAACAAACACGCCGTCAATTCCGGCACGTTTTAAATTGAAGCGGGCGGTTTTTAACATATCTGCGTTAATGTCCGACCCATAAATACGAAAGGGGGGATTTGTTTGTTGTTGGGTGGCCGCTTTTTTGGCTTTGGGCCAGGCCGATGCCAGTAAGGGCCAGTGTTCTGAACAAAACGAGTGTTTGAGTCGCGGAGCGATATTATGGGCCATGATGGGGGCCTCGATCAACAGGGTTCCCGATCCACAAAACGGGTCCATAAATACATCGTT
>JBMTIN010000150.1:0-3179 GCA_049437345.1 Candidatus Marinamargulisbacteria bacterium | reverse complement strand
CGATCCTGTCGGTTTTTAGCGTCTGGTACATATTATTTGAAAATGGTGGCCACCGATACCAATGGTAAACGCGTTACAAGTAGCACGAAATGGGCGGTGTACTAATGTTGCGATGGTATGCCATACTTGCGGTGTTAATGGGATGCTTAGAGTTGCGTCCCCTAATGGCCGTTGAACAGGCTGGGGTGCTGAATATTCAAACCCAATTAACCGCCGGGCAACAAGCCGCTTTCGGGCGTGTTACCCCCGTCGATATTGAGTCCCTGGGAAATGGCATGATCAATCCCGCATCGTTGGCCGGGTTGTCGTATAACCAAGTGCTGATTGGGACCAATCAAGTGGCCAAACAATTTGATTATCGGCATCTTAGTATTGCGATGCCGCTGGGCACGGCCACCCTTGGCGTGTCGTATGGGAGCAATGTGACCGCTGGTTTTATTAAGACCACCAAGCAGAACAATGTGGTATACAATACGGGGACATTTTCGTCGGGATTCGATGTGTTGCATTTGGCGTTGGCCAAAAAACGGACCGAGCGATTATGGTTTGTGGATCACATCTATTATGGTATGGGCCTGAGCGTACTGAGTCAGGTAATGGATTCGTCGCGTCGGTCGCCCGCCTATGGCATTGATGTCGGGGTGATTGGGACTCGTTACATTCAAAATCATTCCATCAATCGGGTCGATGTGGGGGCCTCGGTTATTGGGGCGTATTCAACCAAATTACCCAAATGGACTTACGACGATACCGTGGGGACATCGGCCGAACAGGCCATGGCTCGGCAATTGTATGCGGGGACCACTGTTACCGCATTTAACTATAAAACACAATTTAAAGCCGGTATATATTCGCAAGATGTCGATCTTCGAGATGTGATGTTAGGGGTTGAATATGCCTTGGTTGACGCACTTCGGTTGCGTGGCGCCACTACCTATGATCCCACACAGGGGCGAGATTGGGTGTATCATTTTGGCTTGGGGTTGATGTTAAAACGTGTGGCGGGAATTGGTAATCACGTGTATAACATGGCGTTGGATTACAGCTATACCATGTACCCATTCCCCCGTACCGAGGACCCGTCGCATACCATTAGTGTGTCCTTTTTAGGGGAGTCGGCGGATCAAAGGCCCGTGGTGTTGTCGCCGTCAGTGGCACATGCCACACAGTCGCCCTACGTGGATTTTCGTGGGCAAGCCCAGCGAAACGCACAGGTGTATGTATACAGTGACGATGCACTGGTTGGGCAAGTGCGTGCCAATAACGATGGTCAGTGGGCGGTGTCTCAACTAGCGATGTCTTCCGGGTACAATACCATTACATTTCGATCCAAATCGGATCAGAGTGATTTGTCGGCCCCGTCGACCCCCGTGGTGGTTCATTACGATCGGGAACCCCCTCAAATTCAAACCCGTTTAACCATTTTAAATCATCGCTTGGGGATTGATATCACCTCGAACGAAGCGTTGAGTCGTGCCGAGTGGGTGTCGGGGAATCAGACCTTGGCATTTCGTGCCCTGGACGATCGGCGGTATGGGGTGGTGATGCCCCTTCCCGAGGGGTTTGAAGATGGGGCCATGTTGCCCAGCCAAATGAAAACCTACGATATTCGTGTGGTGGATTCCGTTGGGAATGTGGCCCCCACGGCGTCGGTATCGTTTTTTATTCAGCCCATCTTTCCATCGGATCAAACTGTGGTGTATAACGATGCAATTACAGTGTTAGGCTATGCGTCGCCCGATGTTCAGGCCATTCATATTAATGGCAATAAAATTCAACCCGATGCGAACAATGCGTTTTCGGTGCCCATTGAGTTGAACTACGGGAAGCAATTAATGACGGTTCAAGTGACCACTCACAATGGGGCGACGTTAACTTATTATGCGCGGTTATTGTGCATTCGCCGATTTTCAGATATCCCGACAATGGCAAAATATCGTCGTGATGTCGAAAATGTGGCCACATTGGGGTATGTTACCGCCAAAGATGACGGGTTGTTTCATCCTGACGCGACCATGACCCGTCGTGAAATTGTTCGGGCCATCGCCAAGCAACAAAAATTAACCCCCACCAATGTGACCCGTGATCCATTTATGGACATTCGAAAAGAGGATCCCGATGCCGGCCTATTGGCCGCGGCGGTGAATGCGGGGATTGTGACGGCATTTCCAAATGGGACGTTTCAGCCCGACCGCACGGTGTCAGTGGTTGAGGCATTTAACATGCTTCAAAACGCTAATATTATTGATAGTGACGATGTGGTGGTTAGTCAAGCTGCCATTAAACGGTATGAATTTGCATTAATGTTTAAACAGGTCCCCCGATACGAGCAACGTGTGCTTTATTTAATGGATTGGGATCAGGGATACGCCATTCCAAATTAGATGGGAATAGGGGGGGGCGCGGTCACCAACCTTCAATTACGAGTCCATTAAAAGAAGATCGATTTCCCATGGGGACATTAGATAACGATTCTTAAGATCCTTAATATGGCCATGACCGGAGCCATTATTCCGATGATTATCAATTAAAAACTGACGAACCTCCAACAATGTTATGGGCTTAGGTGACCAATTATTGACGGTTTGACTCGAATCACGCCATGCATCGATGCACTTCTGAATCGAGGTATTAGTCGATGTTTGTGTCATTTCAAGCCGACGTTTTAATCGGATGAGTAAGGATTTAATTTGTTCGCGTTCATGGGAATCCCACTCATTTGTAGTGGTGTCCGTATGGGGCAACAAGGCTGTTTCGTCTTCGGTCAATGAATTATTGGTATCACCGGAATGCACATCGGCATAAAAACGGGCGGGTGTTTGCAATTGCCACGATGCCAGGCTACGATCCTTCCCATGAACGGTAATAATTTCGTCATCATAATCTTTGTGTGACGTATTTCCCAGACCCAGCCACCTTGAACCACTGAAGGCATAGTTCCATCCCGACCGTTTCTTTAAAAAAAATGTCGTTAAGTTATGCTCAACAAAAGACACTATTTTTTCAGTATCTCCACCCTCCTGTAAGGCTGTTATAATTAAATCTAAATGGGTCATGACCCATAGCTTCACCGGCGCCGGAATCAGGGTCTGTTGGGTGGTTGTATTTCCAAAATTTTCATTATTTAGGCCCTGCTGACGCAGTTTAAAAACAAGCAGAAAAGTCGTGAAATTGAGTTG
>JBMTIN010000149.1:0-3197 GCA_049437345.1 Candidatus Marinamargulisbacteria bacterium | reverse complement strand
CCCTCGACGTCGACGCGTCGGCGCGGAATCTGAGCCGCGAGGGATCGGAACGCTCCGGCTTCGCGTCCGCGGGTCCGCCCGCGCGTTTCGCGCCTCCTCCACCTCCCGAGCCAAAACCCCGACCTACGTTCGATCCGAACCCCGCTCCTCCCGGGCCCGCGCCGCCCCCCACGACCACGACATCCGCTCGATGATCTTTAGACATGGGAAGGTCGAGGGCGGTGGGAGTCATTTAAATCCAATACAAACATATATTTATATGGTATATAAAATAATATTTTATGCCAAAGAGTTTGACTTATGATCCTCAATAATGCTCCCCGATTCATCTGAAAAAATGGTATACTGCGTTAGTCAACATCTGACACCACACCAATCATTCAACGTGTAGAAAGGGAGCTCAATATAATGACCGCATTGATTCGATATATGATACATCGTCAATTTTTAGTAAACCTCATCACTATACTGGTATTTGTGGGCGGTATTTTAGCTTGGAATATGACTAACAAAGAAGAACTACCCGATGTGACGTTTAATGTTGTTCGGGTGGCCACCACATACCCGGGCGCATCGGCTGAAGACGTTGAGTTTTATGTGACACAACCCCTTGAAGAGGCACTGCAAGGGTTGGATGGCATTCGACGAATTACCAGCACGTCGGGTCCGGGGAGCAGTCGCTTATCGGTGGAACTGGAAAGGTCTGTCGATAATATTGATGCGATGGTCACGGCCATACAACGTCAAGTATCCGACGTTATGTTCCCCGACGATGTCATAAACCTCCCACGAATTAATGTTTTTGAAACCACCAAAAAGGCCATTATTGACATTGGCATGTACCATTCCGGCACCGCCTTATTGAGTATTAGCGACCGAATTGAACTGCAACGGTATGCCAAAGGTTTGAAAACACGACTTTTGGCCACGCCTGAAATTGTTGATGTTCGCGAACAAGGGTACTTAAACGAAGAAATGACCGTTCAAGTAGACCCTCAACAACTAATACGATTCGACACTCCCCTAAACGCCATTGCCAAAGAAATTCAACAACATCATATTCGGGCACCGTCGGGAACATTAATGTCCGGAACAGCTGAACAAGTAACCGTATTATCGGAACTCAATACGTCGTCAAAAATGGCCAAGCTGGCCATTCAAGGCGGATTCGATAGTCCCGCGGTTAAATTAAGTGATTTAGCCACCATTACAGATGGCTTTGAAGACCAACGAACCATTTTTAAAGTCAATGGTCGTGAAGCCATATTATTTAATGTTGTTAAAAGCCCTCAATATGGCATTTTGACATCGCTGAATGTTGTGAAAAGCGTGGTGGGCCGATACCAATCACAAATGCCAAATAACCGTACCATCCAACTGACTTTTTTGGATGATGAATCGATGAATGTTCGAAACCGGTTATCGATAATTGTATCGAACGGCACCCTTGGGTTTATACTGATTATTCTCAGTTTATTCATATTTCTAAATAAACGATCCGGATTTTGGGTGGCACTGGGCATTCCATTCACTTTGTGTTTTACACTCATTGCCGGAAAATTATGCGGGTTCACGATTAATGGTGTGACCTTGGCCAGCATTATTATTGTACTGGGTATTGTGGTAGACGATGCCATTATTGTAGCTGAAAATATTACCCGAAAATTTCAAGCGGGCGCATCCATTACCGATGCAGCGATTCAAGGCACCCGAGAGGTTATCCCTCCTATTTTGGCCAGCATATTAACCACCTGTGCGGCATTTATTCCTTTGTACTTTTTTTCGGGTCGCTTTGGCCGCTTTGTGCAGTTTATTCCACCCATTATTTTTTTCATGCTATTGGCCAGTGTGATAGAGTCTTTCTTTTTATTGCCAGCACACATGGCCATGCAGCCTAAAAAACGAGTTGTCTCACCCAAAAAAAAGTGGTTTCAATCATGGGAATCTCGTTATGAATCCGGCCTTTTAATGATACTGCCCAAACGATACGCGGTGGTTTTATTGAGCATTGGATTATTAATATTGGCGGGAGTTATGGCAAAGAGCCAGTTTAAATTTGTTTTATTCCCCAATGAAGATTCCAGAGAAATTGTATTATCGGGCCAGGTAGATCATGTCAAATATGCATCTGAGACGGCCACAAAAATTCAACCCATTGAAGATTATTTAATGACGTATATTGGTAAGGAAGGTGTGGCCCTACGCTCTGATATTGCTCGCGGGCGACGGGGTGATACTTCGGACCAAAACAAGTTTCGTATTACTTTGGAAATTGTACCAAAACAGGATCGTGAAAAGTCCACTAATCAGTTAATTGAAGAGATTAAAGGGGCCACCAAAGACGTTCCCGGCATTCGTCAATTGACGTTTCGTAAACGCCGATATGGGCAATCATCGGGCAGTATATTTGAAATTATTGTGGCGGAAAATGATGACACTCGTCGTGAGGCCTTAGTATCGACGGTAATGACCGCCCTCAAGGCCCATCCTCATATTATAAATGTTGAACCCGACGTTGTGCCACGTCAAAAAGAGTATCGGATTGATTTTGATCAAGAAGAATTAAAACGGTTATCGGTGCGCGCTTCAAGCATATCGTCGACGTTACGCACTGCATTAAATGGCCAACGATTATTTACCTTGCGACGAAACGATGACGAGGTCCCTGTTTATTTGACGGTAATGGACACGTATCGACAACAGTTATCGGACCTTCTATCGATTCCGGTTGAAAATCATCGAAATTATCTGATCCCCCTAGCGAACCTAGTCAACGTCACCCCTATTCAAGCCAAAAAAATTATTCGACGATACGATCAAAAACGAACCAGCTTTATTTACGCCGATATGTCGCCAACGGCCAATCAAAGCCCTTTGGAAATCGCGAAGGAATTGGAGACGACCCTATTTCCACCGCTGTTGGTGGGGTTTCCAACTGCGCACGTGGGATTTGATGGCGAAGTACTGGATTCTCGGCAATCAAAACGAGATTTAACCATGGGCATGATCGCTGCCGTCGCATTGATTTATTTAATTTTGGCTATTTTATTTAATTCCGTCCTTAAACCCCTTCGAATTATGTTGGTCATTCCATTTGGGGTGATTGGTGTTATTTTGGCCTTTTATGCGCATCAAAAATGGGCGGTTGGGTTTTATGCCGTCATTGGCACATTGGGCATGTCGGGGGGGGTGGTTAA
>JBMTIN010000148.1:0-3207 GCA_049437345.1 Candidatus Marinamargulisbacteria bacterium | reverse complement strand
CAACTCAATTTCACGACTTTTCTGCTTGTTTTTAAACTGCGTCAGCAGGGCCTATGTTAGATACTTTTTTGATACGTACATAATATTAATATTTCCTTAATATTTTTTTGATACCGCGTTGATACGCCCAATTGTTAAGTTTTTAAACGTTGGTTATTTCAATACTTTTGACGTTCACACACTCGTCTTCTTTTATTTTTTAAAAATAAAATATAATCTCATCAGTAAAAAAAATTCACAATATCATATACTAAAAATATTTTGTAGTCTTTCTTTCCTTCTATAGGATGTCAGGCAAAATCGTGTAAAAATATACGGGTTTGCTGGTGCCCCCTACTCCATCCACTCTAAATTAGGTGTGTGATAGATTCAAATTATATTCGTTTCTTCATACTCGTTTAAAATAACGAATCCGAAACTAAATTGATTCATAAGGTTTGAAACATAGTGGTATGCTTTTTGACATTCTTCGGAGAATACCCCCGTCTTTAAACGAGTTTTCTGATGCGAGTTGAAAAAAATTTATTATCCGTGCATGGGTTGCACCACTACCTTTTTCGCTTCTTTTAAAGACTCATTAGGGGCGGAATAACTATCTAAATCGAAGATCATGTAACGGACACTACGCCCTCTTCATATCGTCGCATTCCTTGCAATTCAACCTGTACAGGTTTTACTTGAAAAGCGAATCAATCAGCATAAATAAATTAATCCGAACACCTTCTTGGGACATCATTATCGGCCAGCCGATCCCCCACATTCAAGGACAAGCACGACGGATACGCCCCAAACCACTGGTATCGTCGTTGTGCAATAATCATATATAAAAAATCAAGAACACACGTCGGAAAAATTCCCATTATCCTAGCATTAACCGACCAAAAACCTCCAATTTCACTCAAACTACCACGAATAGCGGACGATTGAGTCTGAATGACTCCCGTGGACGGGTCATATAGCACCACCGTTGATACGTTCCCTGTTAAAGACGATGGAAGTACCTGCTGAGCATAGGTTGATTGTAAGGAAGCAAAACGTAAGCGCGGTGACGTTTCGTATTTAATCACAAATTGAACCCATCGATGACATAAACAACACCGACCATCATAAAATAATACCGGAAATGATTTCATATATTTATGATGCCCCATGCCCATACTGCTTGTCAACTGACACAGACCTGGCGCATTTTAATAATATCTCCCCTAGGAAGGTCCCCGTGATAAACACTCCCCCCGGACCGTTATTGAATGGTATCATAATCAGCATGAACCATATCTATTTACTCCCCGCTAATGGTATTCATTGCGATGCCTACATCCCCCTCATTAACCACCTGAGTGCATCTGTTATTCCCATTCATTACCCCCCCTTAGCATCCCCCAGCCCACCGATCCCTCAGCCACTGCACTGGGAGTACTTCCGTGATGCGATTCAACCCCATATTAAGGGTACCGGTAATATCGGAATTGGGCACTCACTGGGCGGTACGTTATTATTGGATCATGCCATTCGGCACCCCCATCAATGGTCGACGATTATTATTATTGATCCCGCCCTGTTTTCGCCTACGATTAATCGCATGTACGCCCTATTACGTTGGTTCCAACTGACTCATTACGTGAACCCAATGGTTCGATTAACCCAGCGTCGCCATCATATTTTTTCATCAAAGCCATCTGTATTTGATCGATGGCGAAAGAATCCTCGCTTTCAATACATGAGCGATACCGCCCTAAAAATATTTATAGACGCGACCCTAGTAAAATGTGATGCGGGGTACACCTTGCGGTTTTCTAAAGAATGGGAAGCGGCCATTTACAATAGCATGTGCACCCTGGACCCCACCATCTGGCGCACTATTCATACCCTGAATACGGTTCGTTTGGTGATTATTTCAGGAGAAACATCTAACACATTTCTTAAAGGAGCAAAACAACAGATTCGTCCCCATGCCGATCAAATGCTGACCCTCCCCAATACCACTCATTTATTACCATTTGAAACACCTCATCCGCTGGCTGACATCATACACCGCTATGCATGACGCAAGTCATCCATCGACTGCCCATTAATTCGAATGGTTGGCATCAGCTCCGCCAATAAACGTACGCAATGAGTATGCGTTAAAATTTTAGGATTAATTAATAACGGATGCCCCAGCACATCGTTGTTACAGTGTTGAGTCATAATATCAACATCCAACCATGGAAAAAATTCCACCGCTCGCTCCATTATTTTGATCTCTTTTTTTAAATCCGCCCAAGGTAATTCCGACTGAATTGTAACGCCAATGTTAACAAAGTCACAGGACGATTGCCCTAAATCACACGGGCCAGTAAACCGCCTCGTTTGGTGAATGACAGAAAATAAGGCCATCACTTGATTCATTGCCAGAGGTAACAAGTGCGCATACGTTGTGGTCGTGCCCACACCCAGATGATAATGATACGTCATCCGGACCGGTGTCGAACCAAGTGAAACGACGTGGTACGTGCCTGTTTAACAGCCGCGGGCTTTGACACGGTTACCCCTACCCGTTGAATGCGTGCAGAAAATGTGAATATATGGGCCACACAAGCACCGCTAAATGATTCCAATAGTTCAAACGGAGGCACTGTTGATATCCAATCCCTTAACGTCTGAGTCAATGCATCATAATCCACCGTATCGGCCACATGATCACTCACTATTGCGTCGGCCACATCGACCCCAAGCTCAATGGTCAGGTAAAGGTCCTGTGGGGCTTCTTTTTCAAAAGGATGTACACCAATAATAGTGCGAATGTGAAGGTCGTGAATGGTAATCGTGTCCATTAGTCCCGCATTAAGACCACTGAATTTTTTTCGGTTTCAAACAACTCAATACGGTCCAATTGCACCCGCCCACAAAAGGCTGATTCTAATAACTGCCATATTAACTGTGCCAAATTCTCGACCGTGGTTGGCTGATCTTTAAAAAAGTCATGGTCATTTAAATACGTATGATCAAATGCATCCACCACCCCACCAATGCATTGCTTCATATCTTCAAATGCAATAATCATCCCCGTCTCCCGGTCCACAGGCCCCGAAATAGATACTAACAACACATAATTATGGCCATGAATGGTGGCGCATTTTTTGTAACGCTCTTGATTTTCTAACTCAGACAATTCAGGGTTACATAAGCGGTGAGAGGCACAAAATGTCTCCCGCCGCTGAATCA
>JBMTIN010000147.1:0-3231 GCA_049437345.1 Candidatus Marinamargulisbacteria bacterium | reverse complement strand
TGCCGGCGCATCGTCATTGGGGGCATTCATTGGTCCCGTACTGGGTGTCGCCTATATTATTTGGCACATCATCCAGGCCACCTCGCGTTGGAATGTCATTCGTTATATTCTGTTAATTTTGACCATTGGCATCATCATGGAGCGCGGGGTGTTGATGACCATGGTATATACCCCACTATATCCGGCACCCATTAGTAACCCTTGGATCCCATTATGGCTGGTCGCTATTTGGGGGTCATTTCCATGCGTGTGTCTTAACGCCTTACGATCACTGTTTAAATCCCCACCATTGGCCATTCTTACAGGTGCCATTGCCGGTCCCATGGCATATCTTGGCGCCGAACAGTTAGGGGCGATTCAATTGATAACACCCATCACTAGCCTTGTGATTCTAAGCGGGTGCTGGGCTGTGATTATGTGGCTGATTTCACGCACACTTCCCCCACTTAATGCCCCCATATTAGAATAAAATCGATTGACTGTATTTTATTGCGCCTTAAGACTATCTTTTTTAGTGGATGTCGTGTATGATTCAAAGATAAATATTTTAAGGAGCCCTAATTATTATGAAAAACAAAGTATATGTAGGAAATTTATCTTACTCTACTACAAAAGAAGAATTAGAAAGTACATTTTCTGAGTGTGGAAACATTCAAGATGTTCGTCTAATCGAAGATAGAGAAACCGGTCGTTCAAAGGGCTTTGCGTTCATTACGTTTGACACAGATGATGCGGCAAGTGATGCCATTGAAAAAAATGGTCTTACCGTTGGTGGTCGCCCTCTTCGCATTAACCTTGCGGAAGACAAACCTCGAAAACGATTCTAATTCATTATTTGTTTTAGATCTCAATTAAACCCTCGAAAACCATTGTGTTCTCGGGGGTTTTTTTTATAACATTGGTTGAGCCGACGATGATTCAATCCAAGATCGAACCAGAAGCTGATCAACCGTATCTGAAATATCCTCAACCAAGGTGCCCGTCAATTGACTAAATTGTAAAACAATGGCGGTAATTAAGTCCCGATGATGGGCATGGACGTACCCATAATACGTCCGGCGAAATAAAAAGTCAGCTACCGATTGAACCCACTCATGCTCAATGGCATATTGAAGTTCCGCTAAAATCATGGGGTAAGCAATATCAAACTGAACCGCCAATTCTGGACGATTATCAATAAGCGTTAACATTGGCTTATATAATGCCCCATAAGATGTCATTAAATGCATGAGAGATTCACGAGATACATGATATTTTTGAGTTAAATGCTTCAATTGAGCTTCACTGGGCCAATCCGAAGGCGACATCAACCCAATATAATTCCCAACATCGGCCGCAGGGGTTACCCATCGACACGATTTAAAGTGACGTGCCACAACCGCATTAACACCTCGCTTCCCCATCGCTCGAAACGTGGTATATTTTCCCCCTGTAATACTCAAAATAGACGGAGCAATCCAATCATATGATTCTTCACGACTTTGATTTGAGGGATGCGCTTCATTGCTTGAAATCAGGGGACGGTACCCACAAAAAACACTATAAATATCGTCAATTTGCCATTCACGATTTAATGTATATGCATTTAATGCCGTTAATAAGTACTGGGCCTCTGCATGACTCACCGTCGGCGTATCATACGCTCCATCATCGGCATCATCTGTGGTACCCAGCAAGGTTTTCCCTTGCCACGGCATAACAAAAAAAATACGGCCATCCTGTGGGGTTGTTAACAATAAAGCCACATGCAAACCCATATCCGGCAAAACCACATGCACCCCTTTGGTCGGACGGACCAAACGGCGGGGTGAACACGAATTTGACCATGCTCCCGTGGCCATCACCATCGTATCAGAACGATAGGATTTAAGCGGTCGATCACGTCCCCCAACGACATCAAAACCAACACTGTTTGAATATGCTTGAATGTCCGTAACATGGGAATAATTTTGAATGGCCGCACCAGCATTATGTGCCATACGAAGGGTTTCAATTAATAGCCGATGATCTTCCATTTGCGCATCATAGTATCCGGCACAGGCACGTAACCCTTCGGTTTTTAACCAGGGAATATCCAAACCCAACCGTGTTTTATCGATCATCTGATGTCGTGGCAAGGATCGCTTAGTTTGCAAAAAATCATAGAGTCGTAATCCGAGTTTTAGCTGCCAAGGTGACCACAACGAGTGCTTATATAATGGGACATAAAACTGCAATGGCCGAACCGTATGGCTTGCCGCATTTAATAAATAGTTGCGTTCATTTAAAGATTCTTGTACTAATCGAAATTGGCGTTGTTCTAAGTACCGTAACCCACCGTGCGCTAATTTTGATGTCGCCGTACTTGCACCACTCCCAAAATCATGTTTTTCGAACAATGCCACACGCAACCCTCTTAATGATGCAGCCAATGCCACACTGGCACCGGTAATCCCCCCACCAACAACGGTTAGATGATACTGTGGCATGTTTAAAGTCATGCGATAGTTATCGATCAATCGCAATAAAATCTAAATAAGCCCCCCAATTTGAGTGTTATTATTTTAAATAACGATTAAATATGAATAGGTCGGTTATCTGTTGCTCCTAATGCAGCCTCTTTGATCGCTTCAGTAAATGTGGGGTGTGGATGAACCAACATGCCAATATCCTCCGCCGATGCTCGATACTCCATGGCCACAACCGCCTCTGCGATCATATCCGCCGCACGTGGGCCAATCATATGAACGCCCAAGATTTCATCGGTTAGGGCGTCGGATATCACTTTAACAAATCCGTCGCTTTCTTCGGAAGCACGTGCGCGACCACTGGCTTTAAAAGGAAATTTACCCGATTTGTAAGCAATCCCAGCATCCTTTAATTCTTGCTCTGATCGACCAACCGAAGCGACTTCTGGCCACGTGTATACCACCCCAGGAATGGTATTGTAATTTAAATGAGCATGATGCCCGGCTATTTTTTCGACGCACACTACCCCTTCTTCCGATGCCTTATGCGCTAACATCGGTCCCTTAATAACATCTCCAATGGCATAAACGCCAGGAACATTGGTTTCAAAGTTATCATTAATGTCAATTCGACCTCGATCATCCAACGCCAACCCAATGGCCGCCGCCCCTAAATGATCCGTATTCGGACGGCGCCCAATCGATACCAACGCAATATTTGCCGTTAATTCAATGAATTTGAAGTTGTGAGCATTACGCTCGTGCATGACTTCCATGCCAAGAC
>JBMTIN010000146.1:0-3271 GCA_049437345.1 Candidatus Marinamargulisbacteria bacterium | reverse complement strand
CATGGGTACCAAAGTTTGGCCCAATTAATTGCCTTGGCACAGTCCATGGGCTTAATAACGATTATGGATGCCAAACGTGGGGATATTGGTTCGACATCATTGGCGTATGCCAGGGCGTATTTGTCGCCTCAAAATGATATGGGAGATAACCCATTTTGTTGCGATTGGCTAACGGTCAATCCGCTAATGGGGGAGGACTGTTTGCAACCGTTTATCGACATCGCCAAACAATACAAAAAAGGGATATTTGTTTTATTAGAGACTTCCAACCCCGGGGCCAAAATGATTTTAAAATCAGTGTTAAATACCGGTGAAACGGTCAATCAAAAAATTGTATCTTTTATTCAAAAAGTGCATAACGAATTGGCGTTGGCACCCCAGGAATTTGGTCCGGTGGGCGGTGTTATTGGGGCCACAAATGCCGACGCATCACATTGGCGACGGGCGTTGCCACAGAGTGTATTTTTAATGCCTGGCATTGGCGCACAAGGGGGGCATTGGGCCACGGTTCAGTCGGCACTTACGTCAGAGGGAGCGGGTGTGTTTGTGCCCATATCTCGGGGTATTACCACGGTCCATAACGGGACCCACTCTTTGACGGATTTTACATCACAAGTTCAGAATAACCTTCGGGCAATTTTGGTCAATCAACCCGTTGAGTGGCGGACGGGGGACGCGTAGGCTGTGACAAGATCCGTGGATCCAATATAAAGAGGGACGCGTTGGTGCAATTTTGTGGGTACAATATCTAAAATAGGGGTGTGCCCGTTGGTGGCCGATCCGCCGGCTTGTTCACAAATAAATGCCAAAGGATTGGCTTCATATAACAATCGCAATTTTCCCTTCGGTGATCCGGTGGTGCCGGGGTACAAATATACCCCTCCTTTTAAAAGGTTGCGATGAAAATCCGCCACTAGTGACCCAACATAGCGCAATGACAAGTCTTGTTTTAAATTTGAAATATACGTTTGGTTGTGCGTGTCACACGCCCCATACAATGATTCATTGACGGAATAATATGCGGATTTATTGGGAATTCGAATATTGGCATGAGACAAAATAAATTCCCCAATGGTGGGGTCATATGTGAATCCGTGTACTCCGTTTCCGGCGGTATAGACCATGACCACGGAGGACCCATAAATCACATATCCAGCGGCCAATTGATCTCGGCCCTTTTGAAGGCAGTGATCTTCCAAGGTTTTGGCCTGGGGGTTTTTTTTATAAATAGAAAATATGGTCCCAACACTCACATTGACATCGATGTTTGATGATCCATCCAAGGGATCAAATAAAATAACATAGTCACTGGTTTCATAGGTATCGGTTTTAACCACGCCATCTTCTTCTTCCGATCCCATAAATGAAAATCGCTGATGCGATGACAGCACATCTTTGACCACATTATTGGCGTAAATGTCCAGGCTTTGAACATCTTCTCCAGATGAATTAGTAACGCCAGACGAGCCCATGATATCGTCGCTTAACCCCGCACGAATAACTTTTTGTCGAATCAGTTTGGCCACTACATTAATATCATAAAGAATGCTGGCAATATCGGTTTGTTCCGATGCGTGATCTAAAAAATGGCGTTCAATGGTTGTAATAGTCATGCTCATCATCATATCAGAGGTTGCCTAAAAAGGAGAACCCTTATGAATCAATGATGGGTAGCTATGTAAAGCTCAGAAAAAATATGCTACACTCAAAAATACCACAAATTTAAATCATATTAGGAGCATTGAATGAGTTTGTTAACGACCACTTTAGGATACCCAAGAATGGGTGAGTTTAGAGAATTAAAAAAAGCGGTGGAGTCGTATTGGAAAGGCGGCATGAGCGAAGACAAATTACAGGCGGTGGCCAGGGATATTCGTCAACGAAATTGGTTGTACCAAAAAAAGCAGGGTATTTCGTATATTCCATCGAATGATTTTTCGTTTTATGATCAATTACTCGATACCAGTTGCATGTTGGGTGTTATTCCGGCGCGGTTTAAGCACGATGGACGTATGGTGGATTTATCGACATATTTTTCGATTGCTCGTGGCAATACCCATGACTCTTCCATAAACCAGTGTGCCAGTGAAATGACAAAATGGTTTGATACGAATTATCACTACATTGTTCCTGAATTTGATGCAAACACCACGTTTAAGTTGAACAGCAATAAACTATTTAATGAGTATACTGAGGCCAAGCAATTGGGGGTCGAAACGCGCCCCGTATTGGTGGGGCCAGTCACCTATTTTGGGGTAGGTAAATCGATGGATTCATCCATTAATAAGTATGATTTTCTGGATCAAGCGTTATCGGTATATGAAGATGTTCTAAAAAAGTTATCGGCGTTGGGGGCCACCGATGTTCAGATTGATGAGCCGGTGGCGGCATTGGATTTAACGCCCGATCAGGTATCGGCATTTCAGCGTGCGTATGAACGACTAAGCCAAGCCACATCCATGAATATTCATTTGACCACTTATTTTGGGGATCTTCGTGAAAATAAATCGTTAATATTTGGCTTGCCGGTGAGTTCGGTTCATATTGATATTACCCGTGGAGGGGAGTCCTTGGGACCCATTTTAAGTGAATTTCCAGCGGATAAGTCATTATCTTTGGGGGTTGTGAACGGCCGAAATATTTGGGTCAATGATTACAAGGCCTCGTTATCATTTATTCAAATGGCCATCGATGCGTTGGGGGCGGATCGTGTCATTGTGGGATCGTCATGTTCATTGCTACATTCGCCAGTGACCCTTAAAAACGAAGATAAAATAGCCGATGATATTAAAGAGTGGTTGGCGTTTGCCGATGAAAAAGTTCATGAAATTGTTACTCTTGCTCGATTAGCAACCACGTCAGATGCCACTATTTTGGATCAAAACAGTGCGGTTATTCAGCGTCGTGCCACATCTAAGAAGATTCATAATGACGAGGTGAAAGCGCGTGTTCAGCGCATTGAGTCCTCGGATTATGTTCGAAAGACATCATTTTCAGAGCGACAAGCGTTGCAACAGGCGCATTTTAATTTACCGTTGTTTCCCACCACAACCATTGGCTCATTTCCCCAGACCACGGAGGTTCGACAAGCCCGGGCCAACTATAAAAAAGGCGTATTATCAGCGGAAGACTATGATACTTTTTTAAAAGATCAGGTGGTTGCGGCTATTGAATTTCAACATGATATTGGCATCGATGTATTGGTGCACGGGGAATTTGAACGAAATTACATGGTGGAATATTGTGGCGAACAATTGGATGTCTTTTTATT
>JBMTIN010000145.1:0-3280 GCA_049437345.1 Candidatus Marinamargulisbacteria bacterium | reverse complement strand
GAAAGCATTGGTCATCTAGGGCCATCACTTCGATCCAATGCCACCACCCTTAATTGGGTAAATATTAACCGGTCCAAAATCGTTCAAGCTACGATATTTCCTATTATTAGTCTGATTATGATTATTACATCGTTTGTTGTGTCGCTGGGAATATTGGTCCCCTACTTTATGAAAGTATTAAAACAAATGAAGGTCGACCCCCCAACCATTACCGCCAAGCTATTTGTTTTAAATAAGTTTTTATCGAAAAATGGGGGCGACATCTTGTTTTTTGTGAATGCTGCGCTCATTTTATTTGCTATTTTGGCATCCAATAAAAAAACGGGGTACTATGTGGAACGAATGATTGTCAAACTCCCCCTATATGGTACGATCTATGTTTATTTTATGAGCACCTACTTAGCTCAAATACTCACATTATTAATTAATCAGCGTTACTCAATTCTCCATTCATTTTTACTATGCAAGGACCTATTTAAAGGCCCATTTTTTAACCGTGAAATGGCCACCATTCACCAAAAAATTCAACAAGGATACAGCTTAGGGCAATGCTTTGATGAATCCTTATTATTTCCCAAATTTATGGCCCAATTAATTAAAGATGGGGAAAAAACAGGCACATTAGACACCAAAATGAGTGCCATTTCGGATTTATATAAAGCTCGTCTGGAAAACAAAGTGGAATGGGTATTTAAAATGATCTCCCCAGCCTATTTTATTTTTACTATTGGCGTTACAGCTTTTTTTATTTACGCCTTTTTTTGGCCCGTATGGAGCTTGTACTTTTAGGTATCACCCATGCGATACACCATAAATGATATCTCTAAGTCCATCACAATTAAACGTCCTTGATTGTTAATTGAAAACTTGGTCACAAAAAAATCTATGGGGATGGCATATAAATTCACTAAATAACTGGCCGTATCATTGAAAGACCCCGATGTTCGAAGGGTCACTCGAGCCACAGAAAATACATTGTTCAAATTATTGGTTCTAGAAATGCCATATCGCTTGGCATGGGGTGCGAACTTTTTTTTCTCGTAACCATTAAACCCCGTATTGGACACCACCGATGAATTGGTAATAACCAACCCGTCGGGTTTGGCCTGAGTCAAAATAAACTGATTAATATAACGAAGCGGATTTGTATACAACGTATAATAATGTTGGTATTTACCGTTAGAGCTCATGGACTTTTTTTTCATTTTTTCGTCCAATTTAGCCACATCTTTTTTTAATCGTTCAACATCGCGTGCTATTCGTGTCACCCCATGCTTAGCACCCGTTAAGTCTTTTTTAATGGGTTGAACCAACGTGTAGTTGATGGCCGTCGCACCGCCTACCAATAAAATAATTAATGTTCCCACCAATAAGGCTAATCGAACCCAGGCATCTGTCCATAACCGTGACCATTTAATTGATATCATTTAAATACACCTGAATTGAAAACTTGGATTCGTTAGGATTATTTGTAAATCCCAAGTTATAACGTACCCTCCCCACAAACGGTTGCGCTTCAATGGACTGTAAAAACATATAAAAAGAATAGTTAGCATTGAGCGCACTGGCGGTTCCTTTAATACTTAATCGGTTTCGTTGATAATCAATATCTGAAAAAAAGATGTCGGGCGATGCTGCCGTTACCAGAGATTCCAGTAACGTATCCAATGGCAACTGTGAGTCCAATGCCAATGCTGTTAAGTCGGCATGATCCATCACTTTGGTTTGATCTTTGATTCGGTTTCGCATTTCAATCATTTGACGCTTGGCTGCCCCCTGATCTTTATTCGATAAACGAAGATCTTTTTCAAGTCGATTATAATCCGCCGACATCTGCCGATACGCCTGCCATTGAAACCCAAACACACCACAAAACAAAACCATAAATACCCCCAACACCCATCGCCGTCCACGGTGTTCCAATTGCCTCATATACGGTACCAAATTAAAATACCGATCCCGGCGAGTAAAATGATATGCCCCCGCCGCATACAACAAGCTTGGCGTTGCTGAGGCTGTTATTTTAAACGCTTTCGGCCACGAAATTGGCACGGACTGAATGGGCTGGCCATGAATTGAATAAGCGGCCTTTTTTTTAGGCAATGAAAGACACTCTGATAACCAATATATTTTTTCAATGGCTTGATTGGTATTTTTTTGTTCATACGATGCTATCACCGATTCAACAAACGATTGAATATCGGGAAAACGACTCTTAAACAAGGCATCCGCCCCACCCGTTTGATCCGTCAACCGAAAAGGCATGCGACGAAATAGCTTAATGACATTATTTCGAATAACAAACACACGCACACGAGACCGCCCAACATCCACAAAAATAACCGGCACCGATGAAGAATCACCTAAAAACCCCTGCGTAATCAACGTATCTAACGATTGGTATCGAGTAAATAGTCGCCGCAATACCACGCCATGAGCTCGGCACCGATTCTGAATGGCTGTCACCGTGGTTTTTTTGACTAAATACACTAAAAACGTATCATTTTTTTTGGTCTCTTTGGGTAATTGTTGGTAGTCATATTCATACGTCGATAATTGATCAATTTCAATTTCAAACGATTGTTTTAAATTTTTAACCTGCATAGGTGAAAAATGGAAACGCTGCATCTGAACATAATAATCATCTAAAATCATCGTTACCGGCGTTCGACGGGATCTCTGAATGGCTGTGAATGCAGCATCAATGGCATCTAAGAATGATTCCTCAATGGGAACCTCTCCGTTCAGCCCCATTGTAACTACGTCCTTATTCTGGGTAAATTCATACCACTGCACCTTGGTAACCCCAACATAAATAATTAGGGATGATGACCGAGAAACGATTGTTTTAATACTCAATAAGCGCGTTTTTAATGGATCCATCGGAATACTTAAAGTATATACTGATCACACCGGCTTCTGAAAGTGTTGAAAAGTAAACCGATACCTGATGATTCATTCCAGATTCCGGGATTGGCAAATCGAAGGGGATGGTATTTTGGACATTGGCTGTAACCATATGTTCTCCATCATCAGCGGAATAAAACCCATAATGAGTAACCGTATCAAATTCACTGGCAGGGGTCCACACGGTTCGAATTTGAACCAAATGAGTGGATATGGGTGAGGTTAATGACAATCCATTCAAATGATGATTCGCCACTGATACCGACGTATCATCCACATACGTCTGATGCGCTTGCGTCTCGATCACGGTCACATTAAAGGTAGTCTCTCGTTGATTGGTGGTATTAATCACTGAAAATATCACCGATCCATC